>NZ_JAMYQF010000088.1:0-19583 GCF_040320745.1 Mesorhizobium sp. M0621
CGGTCTCCCTTGTTTGAGATCTTCAACGACCTCATTCTGGCACATCACGATGCCGTCGGGGGCCGTCCACCCCAACACGTACCCAAAAGTACGCTGCGCTCCGGTTCTCGAAATCCATCATCCTCGGCTCGGCCTGACCTGAATCTCGACATGCCAATCAAGCAGCGGATCGGGGCTGATCTGTGCACAGCGGCCGGCTTTGCGGCCCAAGCCGCTTGCCGCGCTTGACAGCACCCTCAATCCAGACTTTCTGGAGCCTATGCGGGACGCGAAGCCGAACAAGGAAAAATCGTCAGCGAAATCGGCCTCCACCGAGCGTCCCGCCGGCGTTCGCCGACCTGATGCGGCGCGCATTCCAGGGTCGAGCGTCCATGCCTCTCTGGCCAGCGAGATCGGCCTCAGGATCGTGCGCGGCGACTATCCGCCCGGCACCATCCTGCCCAACGAAGCGAAATGGTCGGAGACCTTCAGCGTCAGCCGCTCGGCGGTGCGCGAGGCGATCAAGATGCTGATGGCCAAGAGCCTCTTGGCCTCGCGTCCCAAGATCGGCAGCTGGGTCGAGCCGAAGGAACGCTGGAACCTGCTCGATCGCGACGTGCTGGCCTGGTACGCGACGTCGCCGGATCGCGAAGTGTTTTTGAAGACCGTGCAGGAATTCCGCCACATCATCGAGCCGGAAGCGACCGCCTTTGCCGCCATGCGGCGCACCGAAGAACAGATGGCGGAGATCAGCCAGGCCTGCCGGGAGATGGGCGCGGCGACCAGCCTGCAGGAGCGCACCCGCGCCGACACGCGGTTTCACCTCGCCATCCTGCGCGCTTCGGGCAACGACCTTCTGGTGCCGCTCGGCGTGCTGATCGAATCCGCCTTCGATCATCTCTTTGCCTATACGACGCGGGAAATCGACGATCTCAACCACGCTCAGAAGCTGCACGAGGCGATCGAGAAGAACATTCGGCTGCAACGCCCGGACGCGGCGCGCAACGCGGTGCGCAAGTTGTTGGCCAACACCGACGGCGTCATCCGCGCCCGGTAGGGTCTATCGGGTCGCAGCTAATCGTCCTTCTCGCGCCCGAAGGCGGTGCGCAGTTCGTCCTTGGCGTCCTCAAGCACTTTTTTGCGCGCGGCGGGCAGGTTCTTGCCGGCGCGATTGATGTAGAAGTTCAGCATCGACATGGCGGACTGGAACGGCTCGGCCTTGCGCCGGTGGCTGTGTTCGGCGGATCGCTTGAGCGAGGCGGCGATCTTCTTGGCGTCGTCGGATTCGAAGACGTGATCCTCGAGATCCAGCGCGTCGCTGTGCTCGGTCACCTCGGCCGACCATTTCTTCTTGGTGGCGGTCATGGCTGGACTCCTTTGCCGGTTTGCTTGTTGGGAAACTCCGCATATTGGCATCGGTTCCTGCATTCGCCCTGGAGCGGTTTAACGGAAACGTTGAACCGCTCTACCTCTTTGTCTTGACGCAATTCCGGATGGAAAACCGCTTCACACTTTTCCTGGAATTGCTTTAGGGCCTGGAGCCACGGATTTGCCCGCTGTGGCGCTGCTGCGGCCTGAGAATGCGCCGATAGTGGCGCGAACGGCAGCCGATTGTTGAGACCGCCGACAGGAAACGCCTTGACCCGAACCGACTTGAGCCGGCCAAGTCCCGGCATCGACAGCTCCTATGCCTGGATGCGGCTTGCCATCTCGATGCTGCTGGCGACGATCGGCGCCGTCGGCATGTGGGCGGTTGTCGTCGTGCTGCCCGCCGTGCAGGCCGAATTCGGCGTCGACCGCGCCGCGGCTTCAATGCCCTACACCGCGACCATGGTCGGTTTTGCCGCCGGCAACGTGCTGATCGGCCGCGCCATCGACCGTATGGGCTACTGGATCCCGGCGCTGCTCTCTTCGATTGCGCTCTCCGCCGGCCTCCTGCTCGCGGCGCTGTCGACCTCGATCCTGCAATTCACCCTTGCTCAAGGGGTTCTGATCGGCGTCGGCACGTCCGTGATCTTCGGGCCGCTGATTGCCGACATCTCGCACTGGTTCAACCGCCGGCGCGGTGTCGCAGTGACCGCGGCGGCCGCCGGCAACTACCTTGCCGGAGCGATCTGGCCAACCATCATGCCGACACTGATGAAGGCGGAAGGCTGGCGTTTTACCTATGCGGCAATAGGCATCTTCTGCCTAGTGACCATGGGGCCGCTGGTGCTGATGCTGCGGCGCGGTGCCCCGGCGGCAGCCGCTGCCGGCTCGCCGGGAAGCCGGCTGGTGCAGCCGATCTCGCTGTCGCCGGCGGCGTTGCAGGTGCTGCTGGTCGTCGCCGGGCTCGGCTGCTGCGTGGCGATGTCGATGCCGCAGGTGCATATCGTCGCCTATTGCATGGATCTCGGCTACGGCGTTGCGCATGGCGCCGACATGCTGTCGATCATGATGGCCGGCGGCGTTGTCAGCCGGTTGGCGTCGGGCTTTCTCGCCGACCGTATCGGTGCTGTGTGGACACTGATGATCGGCTCGATGCTGCAGTGCCTGTCGCTGCTGTTCTACATCCCGTTCGACGGACTTGCCTCGCTCTATGTGGTGTCGCTGGTGTTCGGCCTGTCGCAAGGCGGCATCGTGCCTTGCTACGCCATCATCGTGCGCGACTACATGCCCGCCAAAGAGGCCGGCCAGCGCATCGGCATCGTCATGATGGCGACCATCTTCGGCATGGCGATCGGTGGCTGGATGTCGGGCTGGATCTACGACTTGACCGGTTCCTATGCGGCTGCGTTCCTCAACGGCATCGCCTGGAATTTGCTGAACATACTGGCGATCGGACTGTTGTTCTGGAAGGCACGGCGCAGCACCGCCGTGATGGCCTGAAGGTTGGCAGGATTGTTGCCGTTGCTTGACAAGGACAACAGGCTGCGCGACGCCAGAAGGCGATTGGGTGCGGCAACGCGGGGCCGGTAGGATGGCGACAATAAAAACAATCATATCGCGCCCTACGGGGTGCATTCCCGAGCGAGCGCGTCCGTGATCAAGCCGCGCTCGCGCCGTGGCGGCGGCCGCCCGACCATATCGGATGTCGCGCGCAAGGCCGGCGTCGGCGCCATCACCGTGTCGCGCGCCTTGCGCGAGCCGGAGCGCGTCTCGGAAGAATTGCGCCGCCAGATCCAGGCCGCCGTCGACGAACTCGGTTACGTCCCGGACCCGAATGCGCGGGCGCTGGCCTCGGCGCGCGCCGAAGTGTTCGGCGTGCTGGTGCCGTCGCTCACCAACAACGTCTTTGCCGAGGTGGTGCGCGGCATCTATGACAGCCTGTCGGCCAGCCCGTTCCGCATCCAGCTCGGCAACACCCATTATTCCGGCCTCGAGGAAGAGCGGCTGCTGCAGCTGTTCGGTTCGCAGCGGCCGGCAGCGCTGATCGTCGCCGGCATCGACCAGACGCCGGCCTCGCGAAAGCTGCTGGAGAGCGCCGGCTGCCCGGTGGTGCAGGTCATGGAGACCGGGCCCGATCCGGTCGACATGATGGTCGGTTTCTCACATCTCGACGGCGGCAGGACGGCGACCGAACATCTGATCGAGGCGGGCTATCGCCGCATCGGCTTCATCGGCGCGCGCATGGATCCGCGCTCGCAGAGGCGCCTTGCCGGCTATCGCGCGGCGATGGAGGCCGCCGGCCTGTTCGACCCGCGCCTTGTCACCACAACGCCGGTTCCGTCCAGCGTATCGCTCGGCCGCGAGATGTTCCGCGACGCGCTGGCCAAGGTGCCGACACTCGACGGTGTCTTCTGCAACAATGACGACATCGCGCTCGGCGTGTTGTTCGAGTGTCATCGCGCCTCGATCGCGGTGCCGAAGACGATCGGCATCGTCGGTTTCAACGACCTCGACATGATGCAGGTGGCGTTTCCGTCGATCACCAGCATCCGCACCCCTCGCTATGAGATCGGCCGGCGTGCGGTCGCCATGGCGCTGGCGGCGATCGCCGGCAACAGGCCGGAGCAACGGATCGTCGATCTCGGTTTCGAGCTCAAGCGCCGCGAGAGCACCGCCCGTTGAAACACACAGAGGCGACTGTGCGAATGCCGGTTTACATGCAAATTTGGTAGCGCTACCATCTCTGTTGGACAGGTAGATGAACAACAGGTCGTGCCTGTTTATTATACATAAGCGACAACTAAAACTTGTTTATTATGGATAATATGATAGTTTTCGCCCGCTTGGCGGTGACAAGGGAGGAACCAGGTCGGCCGTCACGGGCAACTAAACCGCGTATGCCAAGGCAAGGAGGTGCCAGGCCCATCGCGTCAAAAAACTTCGCACAGCGAAACCACAATCAGAACTGCAACTGGGAGGAATATCGATGATCAAGTCACTTGTTGGTGGCATCGTTGCCGCCACTGCATTCGTCATGTTGAGCTCGTCGGCAATTGCCGCGGGCCCTGAAGTCGTCAAGGGTCCGGCGGCGGAGCCGGATTGCTTCGCACCCTGGGCTGCGGATACGCAGTTCTTCAAGTTTCCCAAGAAGGACGGCCCATACCGCATCGCGCTCGCCAACGGCTATATCGCCAACACCTGGCGTATCCAGATGGTGCAGACCGCAAAGGCCTATGCGGCACAAAAGGACGTCGCCGCGAAGCTGAAGGAATTCAAGGTCGTCTCGACCGGTGAAGATGTTCCGGCGCAGATTTCGGCGATCAACAACTTCATCGATTCCGGCTATGACGCGATCGTCGTCAACGCGCAGAACCCGACAGCCTTCGGGCCGGTGATCAAGCGTGCCAAGGAGGCCGGCGTCGTGCTGGTTGCCTTTGACAACATTCTCGACACCAAGGACGCCATCAACGTCAACGTCGACCAGAAAGGCCTTGGCGAACTATGGGGCAAATGGTTGGTCACGCATGTGCCGAACGGCGGCAAGGTGCTCGAGGTGCGTGGCGTTGCTGGAACGTCGGTCGACACCGACCGGCACAATGGCATCCATGAGGCTCTCGACGCTTCCGGCAAGAAATGGGCAGTCACCGAGGTTGTCGGCAAGTGGGATGACGGCGTTGCGCAGAAGGCCTCGGCCGACGCGATTGCCACCAACGGTCCCTTCGACGGTGTGACCGGACAAGGTGGCGACACCGGCATCGTGCAGGCGATGATCGATGCCAAGCATCCCTTCGTGCCGTTCGGCGGCGAGACCGAGAACGGCTTTCGCAAATTCTGCGCTGCCCATGCAGGCGACGGGTTGAAATGTTCGTCAGCCGGTACCGGCCCAGCGCAGGTTGCGGTCGCCATCAAGACGGCGATCTCGGCACTTGAAGGCAATGTCGTCCCGCAATCGGTCAAGCTGCCGCTGGCGATCGTTGAGGATCCGAACTTCAAGGCAGGCGAGGATTTCTTCCCAGACCAGTCCGACAATTTCTTCGTCGGCAATTCCTTCCCGACCTGCGGCATCAATTTCACGGCGCAGGAAATCATGGGTCAGACCAAGGCTGACCAATAGGCTGCACAACGGCGCCGTGGGACCCCGCGGCGCCGACCACTCGATAGGTCTGATCGTTAAACTGCCTGGGGAGGGCCGATGGACGGTGCGGTTCCGCTCTTCCGGATGGAAGGCATATCCAAGCGCTATGGTGGCGTGCGGGCGCTGGAGAAGGCCGAGCTTTTGGTCACGCCAGGCAGAATCCACGCCATCCTTGGCGAAAATGGCGCCGGCAAATCGACGCTGATCAAGGTCATGGCGGGCGTCGTCGCGGCCGACGAAGGCCGGATGACGTTGGATGGCCGCGAGGTAACTTTCGCCTCTCCGGCTGCCGCCAACAAGGCGGGCATCGTCTGCATCTTCCAGGAGCTGTCGCTGGTTCCCGAACTCAGCGTCGCCGACAACATCGTCATTTCCGATCCACCCAAACGCTTCGGCATGATCGACCGCAAGGCGCAACGCCGCATCGCCGAGGAGGCGCTGGCGCGCGCGGGCGCGGCTGACATCCACCCTTTGGCCCTGGTCAAGGACCTGCCATTGTCGCGCCGGCAGATGGTCGAGATCGCCAAGGCATTAGCCCGCAAGCCACGCATCCTGATCCTTGACGAGGCGACGTCGGCGCTGACGGCAGCCGATGTCTCGAACATCTTCGCGGTGCTGAAGCGGCTGCGCTCGGAAGGGCTGGCGCTGCTTTACATCTCGCACCGCATGAACGAGATCGCCGAGCTTGCCGACCAATGCACGGTGTTTCGCAACGGCCGCAACGTTGCCAGCTACAAGGCCGGCTCGAAGAGCGACAATGAAGTGGTCGAGTTGATGATCGGCCGAGAATACAGCCACATCTTTCCGCCCAAGCCGGCGGCCGTACCAGCCACCGCCGCCCCCAGGCTCGAAGCCCGTAAGCTCTCCTGGGCCGACCGGCTGCACGACATCTCGCTGACTGTCAGGGCGGGCGAGGTGGTCGGGCTCGGTGGCCTCGACGGCCAGGGCCAGCGCGAGTTGCTGCTCGCCTTCTTCGGCGTGCTACGCGGCCTGTCCGGCCAGATCCTGATCGACGGCAAGCCTGTGTCGATCACCAGTCCATCCGTCGCGCGCGACGACGGCATCGGCATGGCGCTCATTCCCGAGGACCGCAAGACCGAAGGCCTGATGCTGCCGATGACGGTGCGCGAGAACCTGTCCTTCGCCGCGCTCGACCGGCTGTCGAAAACCGGCATCATCGACCGTGCCGCCGAACAGCGGCTGATCGACGACATGGTCGGCCTTTTGGCGATCAAGACGGCGGGCCTCGACATTCCGGTCGGCGCGCTTTCGGGCGGCAACCAGCAGAAGGTGGTCATCGCCAAATGGCTGATGCGCCAGCCGCGCATCATCCTGCTCAACGATCCGACGCGCGGCATCGACGTCGGCACCAAGCAGGAGCTGTATCAGCTGATGCGCAAGCTGGCCGACGCGGGTGCGGCGATCCTGTTCTACTCGACCGATTATGACGAGCTGATCGGCTGCTGCGACCGCGTGCTCGTGCTCTATGACGGGGCGGTCAAGCGCGAACTGGTCGGCGCCGAGATCACCGAACGGGCGCTGATATCAAGCGCGCTCAACATCCATGGCGAGGAGAGCCCGGTGGGCCTGGGAGCGGACGCGTGAAAGATTGGCGCTACTGGCTGGCCGAACAGCGCGGAACGCTGCTGGCGTTCGGCATTTTCATCGTCATGTTCGTCATCTACACCTCGAACCATCCGGCCGGCTTCACCGCCAACGTCGTGCAGACAGCCTCGAACAAAGGCGTGCTGCTCGCCTTTGTGGCGATGGCCCAGACGCTGGTGGTAATCACCGCCGGCATCGACCTCTCCATCGGCATGATCTTCCTGCTCACCAATTGCCTCGCCTCCTGGCTGGTGGTGGGCACGCCGATGCAGACGACGCTGGGCGTCATCGCCGTGCTGGCGGTGGGCCTTTTATGCGGCGCCATCAACGGCGCCATCGTCATCTATGGGCGGCTGCAGCCGATCGTTGCCACGATTGCCACAGGGGCCGTCTATTACGGCATCGGCCTGTTGCTGCGGCCATTTCCGGGCGGTTCGGTCAATGAGGATCTGGCTGATGCGCTGACCGGCCGCGTGTTTGGCGTGGTCCCGGCGAGCCTTGTCGTGCTGTTCGTCATCGTGCTGGTGATCTGGGTGCCGTTCAGCCGATCGGTGCTCGGCCGTGCCGCTTACGCGGCGGGGTCGTCGGAGACGGCGGCCTATATGTCAGGCGTGCCGATCCGGCGCGGCAAATTCGCCGCCTACACGCTGGCCGGGCTGCTGGCCGCGATCGGCGGCCTGTTCCTGACCTTCTTCACCTATACGGGCGAGGCGGCCTATGCCAGCGGCAACGCCTACACGCTGTTTTCGATCGCCGCCGTGGTGCTCGGCGGCGTCTCGCTGTTCGGCGGCAAGGGCAGCGCCATCGGCGCGATCTTCGGCGCGCTGGCCTTCCGCACCATTGGCGACCTTCTGTTCGTCTTCGATTTCGATCCGCTCTGGCAGCCGCTGTTCCAGGGCGTTATCCTGCTGGTCGCCGTCAGCCTCGGCGCCTTCGCCCTGTTTCGGGTCCGCAACCGGCTGGAGTGGTTCCTGTGAGCGAAACGACGCTTGGCGGCATTGCCGGCCGCATGCCCCGATTCATCCGCCGCGCCGATCCGGCGGTGCTGACGGCCTTTGCCTGCATCGTGCTGTTGCTGTTCCTCGGCAGCCTCTATTCCAGAAGCTTCCTGTCGCCTGAATATCTCTTGCAGCAGCTCAAAGTGGCTTCGTTCCTCGGCGTCATCGCCACCGGCATGATGCTGGTCATCCTGCTTGGCCAGATCGACCTGTCGGTGCCGTGGGCGGTGGCGGCGGGCGCGATGATGGCCTGCGCGGCGGCGGCCTATGGTCCGGTCGGCGTGGCGCTGGCCATTCCGTTCGGCATCGTCTGCGGCATGCTGATCGGCTTCGTCAACGGCATCGGCGTCGCCTATCTGCGCATCCCCTCGATGATCATCACGCTGGCCACCAACGCCGTCGCGCAGGGTCTGATGGTCGTCTACACCGGCGGCTTCTCACCACAGGATTCGGCGACGGGCGCGATGCGCTACCTGGCGACAGGTTTCACCATTCCGGGCGTGCCCAACGCGGTCATCATCTGGGCGCTGATCGGGGCTGCGATGGTCTTCGTGCTGACCCGCACCAGCTTCGGCCGCACCGTTTACGGCATCGGTAACCGCGAGCGCGCGGCCTATCTCTCCGGCATCGACACACGGCGCGTCGTGATGATCGCCTTCGCCGTCTCCGGCGGTCTTTCGGCCTTCGGTGGCGTGCTATTGGCCGGCTATGCCTCCAAGGCGGCGCAGTCGATGGGTGACGCCTATTTGCTTCCGTCGATCGCCGCTGTGGTGCTTGGCGGCACCTCGATCCTGGGCGGGCGGGGCTCCTATCTCGGCACCGTCGCCGGCGTCATCCTGATCACGCTGCTGCAATCCATCCTGTCGGTCATGCAGATGCCGGAAGCGGGGCGGCAGATTATCTACGGCGTCGTCATCGTCGCCATGCTGCTGCTCTACGGCCGCGCGCCGGCAAGCCGCTGACAGTGGACGAAAAAGCAGCACAGGCGCCGACGGGCGCTCCCGGCTCAGTGCCGGTCATCGTGGTGATGGGCGTCGCCGGCTGCGGCAAGTCGGCCGTCGGCACGGCGCTGGCGGCCGAATTGGGCGTAATCTTCATTGAGGGCGACAGACTGCACCCGCCGGAAAATGTCGCGCGCATGGCAAGCGGCGAGCCGCTCACCGATCAATTGCGCGAAGGCTGGCTCGACGCGATCGGCGAACGCATCGCTGAGTCCGTGGACAGCGGACAGGGCGTGGTTGCCGCCTGCTCGGCGCTGAAGCGCAGCTACCGCGCGCGCTTGAGCGGCTTCTGCCCGCGGATCGTCTTCCTCTATCTGGAGATCGACCCTGCCACGGCCATGCAGCGTGTCGGCAACCGCAAGGGCCATTTCATGCCGGCGAGCCTTGTCGACAGCCAGTTCGCCATCCTCGAGCCGCCGGCAGCGAACGAGCGGGCATTAACGCTCGATGCGACGCGCCCGGTCAGCGAACTCGTCGCTGCCGCCGTCCACTGGATACGCAGGTCATGAGCCTTCGCACCTGCGATCTGCAAACGCGGTGCATTTGGCATTGATTTAAATCTGCGACGTCAGCTCGACCGGGAAATCGTCATTGTCGGCATCGCGCATGGCGGCGAGGCTGCGATTGTCCAGCACTTCGGCGATCGCCTGCCGCACTTCCAGCATCATGTGCCGGACCTGGCAGGTCGCCTCATCGCAGTCGTCACAGCGCTGATACTGCGTGCGGCTGGCGCAGGGAATCGGCGCCAGCGGCCCGTCAAGCACGCGCACGACATGGCCGATCTTGATTTCGGAGGCCGGCCGGGCGAGGCGATAGCCGCCTTCCTTGCCCTTGCGGCTCTGGACGAAGCCTGCATTGCGCAACTCGCCCAGGATGGCATCGAGGAATTTCTTCGGGATGTTGTTGGCCACCGCGATGTCGTTGACGAAGGCCAGTTGGCCCACCGGCAGGCCGGACAGATGCACGAGGGCCTTGAGGCCGTATTTGCCTTTTTTTGTCAGCATGCCCAGATCAACCCATTGAAGCCCCAACCACTCGCATCTGGCGACTGTTTGTGTGCAAATAATGACGTTTTCGTCGCGCGATGATATTTCGCGAAAACAAGCCGCCGAATGTCACCTTAGGCACAAACGCGTTGATTCTTTGTAACGTTTTGCCCGGATGATGCCGATATTCTGCGGAAAACCGGGTTGCCGGCGCACAGAACGAAAAAAGCCGGCAAGGCGCCGGCATTTCTCGTTTACTCGGGATGTGGCTGTCGTCAGCGGCTGCCATAGGTCTGATCGAGCAGGCCGCCGGCGGCGAAATGCTCCTTCTGCACCTTGTCCCAGCCGCCAAAAACATCTTCGACGGTCAGCAGGCGGACATCGGGAAACTGGGCTTTGTATTTGGCCTCTACTGCTGCATCGCGGACCCGGGTGCCGTTCTGGGCGAGGATGTCCTGGCCCTCCGGCGTGTAGAGGAAGTCGAGATAGGTCTTTGCCAGCTCGCGCGTGCCATGCTCGTCGGCGACCTTGTCGACGATCGCGACCGGGAATTCGGCCAGCAGGCTGACCGAAGGCGTGACCTGCTCGAATTTGTCGTCGCCATACTCCTTGCGGATGCCGCGCGTCTCGGACTCGAAGGTGATCAGCACGTCGCCGATCTCGCGCTGCACGAAGGTGGTGGTCGCGGCGCGGCCGCCGGTGTCGAAGATCGGCACGTTGTTGAACAGCTTGGTAATGAACTCCTTCACCTTGGCGTCGTCGCCCTTGAATGCTTCCTTGGCATAGGCGGTAGCCGCCAGATAGGTATAGCGCGCATTGCCGGAGGTTTTCGGGTTGGGGAAGATCACCTGCACGTCGTCGCGCACGAGATCGTTCCAGTCCTTGATGTGCTTGGGATTGCCGGCGCGTACCAGGAAGGACGGCAGCGAATAGAAGGGGGAGGCGTTGTCGGGGAAATCCTTCTGCCAGTCGGCCGAGACAAGGCCCTTCTTGACCAGGAAGTCTATGTCGGTGACCTGGTTGAAGGTAACGACATCGGCGCCAAGGCCCTCGGCGATGGCGCGCGCCTGTGCCGAAGTGCCGGCATGCGACTGGTCGACGGTGACGCCCGGATGTTGCGCGGTGAAGGCCTTGTTGACCTGCACGAACAATTCGCGGCCGACATCATAGGACGCGTTGAGCAGTTTGTCGGCCGACCAGGCCTGGGAGGATGCGAGGAACAGGCCGGCGACGGTGGCGACGCCAAGGAAAAATCGCTTCATGAAAAAAGGCTCCGATGCAATGGGTTATGCTGGACCATAGCCGTGGCGCATCATGCGCGACGAGGCACGCACCGTAGCTTCACGGCCTTGCCGCGAGAAAAGATATCGCTGAAATGGGCAGTTATTGGGATTCTGTTCCAACAGACGGCTGTCGTCGTCGGAGTTTTTCTGTGCCTTGTACCGCAGCGTCGTATGGCATATACAAATGGCATATACAATGGAGTCGCGACCATGCCCCAGAATCGGCATTCGCCAACACCGCCGAAGGAGGCGAAGCTGTTTCGCAACAACCGCAGCCAGGCGGTGCGCATTCCCGTCGAGTTCGAGCTTCCGGGTGATAAGGTCCTGATCAGCCGTGAAGGCGACCGCCTTGTCATCGAGCCGGTTCGCAAACCCGGCCTCACCGCGCTGCTCGCTCAATGGGCGAAAGAGCCGCCGCTCGGTCCTGAGGACGACTTCCCCGAGATCGACGACGCGCCGATCAAATCCGAGGAAATTTTCTGATGCGGTTCATGCTGGACACGAACATCATCAGCGACATGATCCGAAACCCCGCTGGCAAGGCCGCAAGTGCAATGGCGCGCGCGGGAGATGCCGCCGTGTGCACCAGCATCGTAGTCGCCGCGGAATTGCGATATGGCTGCGCCAGGAAAGGGTCGGCCAAGCTGCTGAGGAAAGTCGAGGAACTGCTGGCCGAAATCCCAGTCCTGCCGCTCGACGTACCGGTGGATGCCGAATATGGCGCCCTTCGCGCCGAGTTGGAAGGCGCTGGCCAGACCATTGGCCACAATGACCTTTTTATTGCTGCCCACGCTTGCGCACTGGGCACTACGCTGGTGACCGCCAATACGGGAGAGTTCAACCGGATCAAAGACTTGAAGATCGAGAACTGGCTGGAATAGCGCTCGACAGAGTATCAAGCCGGCGGAAACAGCTTCCAGCGTCCGGGACGGAACGCCACCCGGCTTTTCTGTGCCGCCGGGTGATCGACCGGCAATTCGATTTCGACCCGCTGGCGCTCGCCGCCGATCTCGAGTTCCACCCGGCGCGTGCCGGCGACACGCCGGCTGGCGGCGACCGTGCCGGCGATGCAGCCGCTGCAGCCGTCCAGCAATTCGACATCGTGGGGGCGGAAGTAAAGCGTTGCATCGCCCGAGGGCTCGTTGGGCGCGGCAAGTCCGATCGGACGGTCAGCAAGCCAGATCTCGCCATTCTCGACCTTGACGGGGAGCGAGCTCGATTCACCGATGAAGCCGTAGACGAAGGGCGAGTTCGGCGTGTCGTAGATGTCGTCGGCGGTGCCGACCTGCTCGATGCGGCCCTGGCTCATCACCACAACGCGGTCGGCAAGTTCCAGCGCCTCTTCCTGGTCGTGGGTGACGAAGACGGTTGTGTGACCGGTGGCGTCATGGATTTCGCGCAGCCAGCGGCGCAGCTCCCGGCGCACCTGCGCATCGAGAGCGCCGAACGGCTCATCGAGCAGCAGCACCTTGGGTTCGATAGCCATTGCGCGCGCCAGCGCCACACGCTGCCGCTGGCCGCCGGAAAGCTGTGCCGGATATCGCTTCTCGAGACCGGAGAGCTGGACGAGATCGAGAAGCTCGGAGGCGCGGCGGCGGATCTCCTGCGCCGGAGGGCGCGACGGCCCGTGCCGGACCTTCAGACCGAAGCCGATATTGTCGGCCACCGTCATGTGCCGGAACAGCGCATAGTGCTGAAAGACGAAGCCGACATTGCGCTCCTGGATTGACTTCTGCGAGGCGTCTTCGTCGCCGAAGAAGATATTTCCCCGCGTCGGCAGCTCCAGTCCCGCGATCAGCCTGAGCAGCGTCGTCTTCCCGGACCCGGACGGGCCCAGCAACGCGATCAGCTCGCCCGACTTGATGTCGAGCGACACGTCGTGAAGCGCCGGAAACCGGTCAAATTCCTTGCGCACGTTGGCAACGCGAACTTCCATGCAAACCCCTCTGTCAGTGTCCGCGCGTCGCGGCGATCTCGGCGCCGTAGCGCATCTCGAGCAGTGTTTTCAAGACCAGCGTGACGAGCGCCAGGCCCGCAAGCAATGAAGCGACGGCAAAGGCGCCGACGGCGTTGTACTCGTTATAGAGGATTTCGACATGCAGCGGCATGGTGTTGGTCAGGCCGCGTATATGGCCCGACACCACGGAGACCGCGCCGAACTCGCCCATGGCACGCGCATTGCACAGGAGCACGCCGTAGAGCAGCCCCCATTTGACGTTGGGCAAGGTCACATACCAGAAGGTTTGCCAGCCATTGGCGCCAAGCGAAAGGGCTGCCTCCTCGTCGCCATTGCCCTGTTCCTGCATCAGCGGGATCAGCTCGCGGGCGACGAAGGGGAAGGTGACGAAGACGGTGGCCAGCACGATGCCGGGCACGGCAAACAGGATGACGATGCCATGCGCCTTCAGCCATGTGCCGAGCAGCCCCTGGGCGCCGAACAGAAGCACATAGACCAGGCCTGAAATGACCGGCGAGACCGAGAAGGGCAGGTCGATCAGCGTGGTCAGGAAGGCCTTGCCCTTGAACTCGAACTTGGCGATTGCCCAGGCGGCGGAGATGCCGAAGACGATGTTGAGCGGCACCGAGATCGCCGCCACCAGCAGCGTCAGCCGGATCGCCGAGCGCGTGTCTGCGTCACTCAGCGATTGCGTATAGGCACTGACGCCTTTTGCCAGCGCCTCGTGGAAGACGATGATCAGCGGCAGGAGCAGAAAGATGCCAAGGAAAGCGAAGACGATGGCCATCAGGACGGCTTGCGCCGGCCGGCTCTCGGTCACCGCCGCCGAGCGGCTCTCATGATGCGGTTCGTAGGATTTGATCTCGGGATCAGCCATAGCGCTTGCGGCTCCATGTCTGCACGAGATTGACGATCAAAAGCATCAGGAACGACAAAAACAGCATGACCGCCGCGATCGCGGTCGCTGCCGGATAATTGTATTCCTCCAGCCGGATGACGATCAGAAGCGGCGCGATCTCGGACTTGTAAGGCAAATTGCCGGCGATGAAGATGACCGAGCCGTATTCGCCGACGCCGCGCGCGAAAGCCAGCGAAAAGCCGGTGATGATGGCCGGCGCCAGGCCCGGAAACAGGATGCGGGTGATGATCTGGAAGCGGCTGGCGCCAAGCGTGGCGGCGGCTTCCTCCACCTCCTTGTCGATCTCCTCCATGATCGGCTGCACGGTGCGCACGACAAAGGGCAGGCCGATGAAGATCAGCGCGATGACGATGCCGAGCGGCGTATAGGCGACCTTGATGCCAAGCGGCATCAGCAATTTGCCGATCCAGCCGTTAGGCGCGTAGAGCGTGGTCAGCGCGATGCCGGCCACCGCCGTCGGCAGCGCGAAGGGCAGGTCGACCATGGCATCGACGATGCGGCGGCCGGGAAAGCGGTAGCGCACCAGCACCCAGGCGACGAGCGTGCCGAAGACAACGTTGACGCCAGCCGCGATGAAGGCGGTGCCGAAGCTGATTTCAAGCGCGTTGATGGTGCGACGGTCAGTGGCTATCGCCCAGAACTCGGGCCAGCCAAGGGCGGCCGAGCGCCAGATCAGCCCGGACAGCGGGATGAGGATGATGAGGGTGAGGTAGGCAAGCGAGAAGCCGAGCGTCAATCCGAAACCCGGAATGACACTCGGCTGTCTGAACCGCCACCCCGCCTGCGCGGGTGCTGTGGTCATATCGTCCTGATCTAGATTTAGCTCATTGGGCCGGCTTGTAGATCTGGTCGAATATACCACCATCGCCGAAATGATAAGGCTGTGCCTTCTTCCAACCGCCAAAAAGCGGATCGTCGATGGAGATCAGCTTGATTTCAGGTGTCTTGGGCAGATCCGCCGGAGCCACAAGTTCGGGCTTGGCCGGACGATAGTGGTTCTTGGCGATGATCGTCTGCGCTTCCTTGGAATAGAGCCAGCCCAGATAGGCCTCGGCGACCTTGCGCGTGCCCTTGGCGTCGACATTGGCGTCGACAATCGCCACCGGCGGCTCGGCCAGGATCGATGTCGGCGGGTAGACGATGTCGAAATTGTCGGCGCCGAATTCGTCGAGTGCCAGATAGGCATCGTTTTCCCAGCCGATCAGCACATCGCCGATGCCCTTTTGCGCGAAGGTCACGGTCGAGCCACGCGCGCCGGTGTCGAGCACCGGGGCATTGGCGTAGAGCTTGCCGACGAATTCCTTGTTCTTGGCCTCGTCGCCGCCGTCATTGGCGTTGGCGTAAGCCCAGGCGGCGAGGTAGTTCCAGCGTGCACCGCCGGAGGTCTTGGGATTGGGCGTGATCACCTGGACGCCGTCCTTGACGAGGTCGCTCCAGTCGTGGATGCCCTTGGGATTGCCCTTGCGGACAAGGAAGATGATGGTCGAGGTGTAAGGTGCTGAATTGTTTTCGAATTTCTTGCGCCAGTCGGGATTGATCTTCTTCGACTTCGAGACGATCGCATTGATGTCGCCTTCGAGTGCCAGCGTCACCACATCGGCATCGAGGCCGTCGATCACAGCGCGGGCCTGGGCGCCAGATCCGCCATGCGACTGCTGGACGGTGACCGTCTCGCCGGTCTCGGCCTTCCAATGGGCGACGAAAGCTTCGTCATAGGCCCTGTAGAGCTCCCGTGTCGGATCGTACGACACGTTGAGGATGGTGGTATCGGCAAACGCGAAACCGAGCGTGCCGAACTGGACAGATGTGGCGACCAGTGCGCCGAGCAGTTTCCTGAAATGAGGTTTGGTCATTTCTGCCTCCGTTGAACCCACGTCAAATCTACCGAATTGATAGAAATTAGATGCAATCAATGTTGCCTTTTTTGCCCCCTTGGAGAAAATATTAGACGATCTTTCGTCGTATGGAGAAATATTTTCCTCCTGCCTCTCCGGGACGAATCCGTGCCGGCCACCCCAGCCTATTTAGAAATGAGCAGTGCGGAGGCAAGGCCGTGTGGAATTTAGTCCGGCGCCTCAATCGGCGGTGACGGGAAAGTCGAAACGCTCCTTGGCGAACGGTTCGTTCGCCAGCGTGAAATGCCACCATTCGCGTGCATAGTTCTTGAAACCGCCGGTGCGCATGGCCTCGACAAGCATCTTGCGGATTGCCGCCGCTTCACCCGCGAGGCCGCGGTGGGTGGTTTCGCTCAACGGGTCGAAGCAGTCGAAGCCAGTGCCGAAATCGAGCGTGTCGGCATCAACGTCGCCGCAGGTCGGGTTCGGCGCGGATGGAGCGTCAACGCGCGCGATGGCGATATCGACCGTCGAGCCACGCGAATGGCTGGACAGTTCACCGACATAGCCCTTGGCGACGAGGTCGCCCCGCCTGACCTTCGGATACCATTGCGGATCGGGCGGCCCGCCTTGTCTCGTCCATTCGCCCATGTCGGCGACGGCGCGGGCAGGGCGGTAGCAATCGAACACGACCAGCGTCAGGCTTTTGGCGACGATCGCCTTCTGGACGGCGGCAAGGGCTTCCGCCGCTTGTCTGGTGAGAATGCAGACCGGCGCTTCATAGCCATCGGCCTTGCGATGCAGGAAGTTTTCGACGCCGGCATAGCGGATGTCCTGGCGGATCGAGGGGTCGATATCGGCGAGCCGGACAAAGCCGGCGGGCAGGGCGTCGGCGAAAGCGGGTAGAGGGATTGCGGCGACAAGGATTATTGTTGCCAGTGCTGAGGCTAACAACGGTCGAGGATTGCGCGAGGCACCCCCCTCTGCCCTGCCGGGCATCTCCCCCGCATGGGGGGAGATCGGCAGGTTTGCCGTTGCGTATTGTCTTTGACAGTTGGCGAAAGCGGAAAGGAAATCCGATCTCCCTCCTTGCGGGGGAGATGGCCGGCAGGCCAGAGGGGGGTGCCTCGGAACAGGCATGGGTGAATATCCTGCTATCTGCCGAGCGCCCGGAAAGCCAATTCGATGAATCGCTTGGCTCGGTCTATTCGACGAACACCTTCACACTCGCCGCACGCCCCGCGGCGTCGATTACCGTCAGCGTCGAATAGCCGGCGCCATCGGGTTGCCAGGTCGCGGTGCGGCGACGGTCGATGCCGGTGAGCGGCTTGCCGTTGGCCAGCCAGCGGAACGGCGCGCGGCCGCCTTGCAGCTTCAGCACCAGCGGCGAGGCATCGACTGAATTGGTGCCGAGATCGACGCGGGCGCCGTCGGGCGGGAATATGATGGTCGGTGCGGGTTCGGTCACTGTCGCCTGCACCAGGCCGTCCGACCCGGCGCCGAAGCGGGCGAGGGTCACCGGCAAATCCTCGCGCCTGGGGTTGAACACGCCGGGCGGCTTGCCCGGCAATGGGACGGTGGCGAGACCCGAGCGCACAAAACCCTCGAAGAGGATGGGAGCGGCCGAGACATAGCCGGACAGGCCCGGCACCGCGCCGGCGTCCGGGCGGCCGACCCAGACGCCCAGGACATAGCGGCCGTCGAAGCCGACCGACCACGCGTCGCGGTAGCCGTAGGAGGTGCCGGTCTTGTAGGCGATGCCGCGCTGCAACGCCCCTTCGGGCGGCTTGACGCCCGACAGGATGTCGATGATCTGCCAGTTGGCCTGACCATCGAGGATGGTGGCGGTGGTGCGCTCTGCATTGGCAGACTCGGTACCGTCATGCAGCGTGTGCGTCTTGCCGCCATTGGCGAGCCCTGTGTAGAGCTGGACGAGGTCGCGCAACGTTATCCCGACGCCGCCAAGGCCGATGGCCAGGCCCGGCGCCTCGTTGACCGGCAGCACGGGGCTTACGCCGGCCTGACGAAAGCGCGCCATCAGCCGCGTTGGCCCGACGGCGTCGAGCACGCGGATCGCCGGCACATTGAGCGACAGTTGCAGCGCCTGGCGGATGCTGACATCGCCCTGATAGCCCATATCGAAATTCTTCGGCCGATAGCCGGAGAAATCGACGGGGCTGTCGTCGATCAGCGTCTCCTGCGCCACCAGTCCCTGTTCGAAGGCAAGACCGTAGATGAACGGCTTCAGCGTCGAGCCGGGTGAGCGAACGATCTTGGTCATGTCGATCCAGCCGGAGCGGCTGGCGTCGAAGAAATTGGCCGAGCCGACTTCACCGAGGATATCGCCGGTGCGGGAGTCCGCCAGCACCATGGCGACCGACAGGCGAGGTCCAAGCTTGGTGGCCGCGTCCCGCGCCACCTGCTCCAGCCCTTCCTGGACGCTCTTGCGGATCGTCAGCTGCAAGGGCTGGCCGGGAACCGCCTTGGGCAGCATCGTATAGGCGGCGTGTGCGGCGAGCGTCGGCAAGGTGCGGCGCAGGCCCGCCACATCGTCGAGGGCGGCACGTGCGGCCTCGCGTTCGCCGAGCAGGCCGGAGGAGACCATGCGGGTCAGCACCCGGTCGCGTGCGGCGTGGGCAATCTTCAGGTTGCGGTCGGGCCGCCGCTTTTCCGGCAGCTGCGGCAGGGCGACGAGCAGGGCGGATTCCGACACGGTAAGCCGCTTCGGCTCCTTGCCGAAATAGGCGAGGGACGCGGCGCGCACGCCTTCCAGATTGCCGCCATAAGGCGCCAGCGTCAGGTAGCGCTCGAGGATCTCGCGCTTGGACAGCCGCCGCTCGATTTGGATGGCGCGCAGCATCTGCTTGATCTTGGAGCCGAGGCTGCGGCTTTCGCGCGGCTCGATCAGCCGGGCAAGCTGCATCGACAGGGTCGAGCCGCCGGAGACGATGTGGCCGCTGGTGGCGAACTGGCCGGCAGCACGGGCCAGCGCCAGCACGTCGACACCCTCATGGTCCCAGAAACGCTTGTCCTCGTAGGTCACCAGCATGTCGACGAATTGCTTGTCGACCTGGTCGAGCCGGGTTTCGAGCCGCCAGTAGCCGTCCGGCGTGGCGAAGGCGCGCAACAGCTGGCCATCGCGATCCTGGACTTCGGTGGAGACCGTGAGTTCGGCAGGCAGCGGTGGCGGGAAGGCGCGGTCGAGTTCCCGGAGGGAAGCTGCGGAGAGAACGAGAATGCCAATGCAAGAAGCTGCGGCAATGACGGCGCGGCGAAGGTGTTTTCTTGAAAGCATGGCGCCGCCCCTCATTGCCCTGCCGGGCATTTCTCCCCGTATAGCGACGGGGAGAAAGAGGCCTGCATTGAGGATTTCGCCAATTTCCAAAGTTGCAGAACAGGTGCCGACGATCGCGACAGTGCCCTTCTCCCCGTCACTATACCTATCGGATTCACACATTTCGCAGTCCGAGGTTGGCGCCGTATTTGATGGCGTGGAATTCGGCGAGGCCGATGCGCA
>NZ_JAMYQF010000089.1:0-15772 GCF_040320745.1 Mesorhizobium sp. M0621
GACTCAACTGACCCAGAACACGATCCACCATCGCGAATCTCCCTGCTCCAACCTCACAACAGAATCACTGATCGGCTTCTGTGCAAAGATCTCCTCGTGGGGGAGATGTCCGGCAGGACAGAGGGGGGCGCGACGGATCGCCGCTCGTCTCCATCGCTGCGTTGATGCTCCGGCCACTCCTTCACTACGACCAATACTGCCACGCCCAGTAAAAACTCTCGTCGCGCGGCGGCAGCCGGTCGCGCTCGGCATCCCAGCGCACCGGCACCGGCGATTTCGGTTGCTGTTCAAGCGGCTGGCTTTCCCTGGTTCGGGCGAGAAGCCAGTTGCCGAACTGGGCGAACAGCACGGCGGTGGAATGGGTCATCGTCATTCTCTCCTGCTCTTCTGGTTCCAATCACTCCCGTCCGGCCCACGGGACGAGCACGCGCTCGATCCTGCGGATGGTGAATTCGAGCACGAAGGCGATGGCCGCGATCACCAATATGCCCATCACCACGACGTCGGTGACCAGGAACTGGGCGGCCGACTGAATCATGAAGCCGAGCCCGCGCGTCGCCGCCACCAGTTCGGCGGCGACCAGCGTCGACCAGCCGGCGCCGAGCGCGATGCGCAAGCCGGTCAGGATCGACGGCAGCGCGCTGGGCAGGATGACGTGGCGGACCACTTGGGCCCGGGTCGCGCCGAGCGAGCGCGCCGCGTTGACGCGCTCCTGCGACACGCCGCGAACGCCCGAGGCGGTCGACAGTGCCACCGGCGCCAGCATGGCGATGGCGATGACCAGGATCTTCGACGGCTCGCCAATGCCGAACCAGATGATGACCAGCGGCAGATAGGCAAGCGGTGGGATCGGCCGCAGGAATTCCAGCAGCGGATCGAAAATGCCGCGCCCGATGGTGCTGATGCCGATAGCGAGACCCACCGGCACACCGACAACGATGGCCGCGACCAGCGCGGCAAAGACCCGACCCAGGCTGGCGACCGCATGCTGGAGCAGCGTTGCATCGACGAAGCCGTCACGGGCGACGACGATGAACTTGGTCCATACGGCGACGGGCGAGGGCAGGAACACATGCGACACCAGTTGCAGGCGGGCCGACAGCGCCCACAGCGCCAGCACCACCAGAATGGTGACCGCGCTGACCGCGCGCGCCGAAATGCCTTTGCGCTTTGGGCTTGGCTGCGACCACGGCACCGAAAGGCCATCAGCCTTGTCGATCTTGTGTCCCGGCCGCTCCGTGTAGGAAGTAACGGTCATGCCGCTTCTCCTTCGAAGATAGCGTCGGTCAAGTCCGCGCGGGCTTCGGAAAAAATCGGATCGGCCTTGATGGTGCGAATAGCCTCGCCGGCCGCGTAGCGCCTGGAGAAACCAGGCTCGAAGCTCCGCACCACGCGGCCCGGTCCGGGCGCCAGCACGACAATGCGGGTGGCCAGCACCAGCGCCTCCTCGATGCCGTGCGTCACCATCAGCACGCCGACATCGCTAGCCGTCCACAAATCGAGCAGCGTCGTCTGCATGCGTTCGCGCGTCAGCGCGTCGAGGGCGCCGAGCGGTTCGTCGAGCAACAGGAATTCAGGTTCGGCGGCCAGGGCGCGCGCCAGGCCGACGCGCTGGCGCATGCCGCCGGAAAGCTCCCAGATGCGCTTGTCGCCGGCATCGCCGAGTTTCACCAACGCCAAAAGTTCATCGGCGCGGCGCGCCCGCTCGGCTGGCCTGATGCCACGCAGCCTGAGAGCAAAGGCAACGTTCTCGCGCGCGGTCAGCCACGGAAACAGCGCATCGTTCTGGAACACCACCGCCCGGTCCGAGCCTGGCGCGGTGATCGGCCTGCCGTTGATGGAGGCACGCCCACGTGCCGGCACGATCAAGCCGGCCGCGACATTGAGCAGCGAGGTCTTGCCGCAGCCGGAGCGGCCGACCAGCACGACGAAGTCGCCCTTGGCGACATCGATAGACACACGCTCAACGGCGGGTGCGGTCTGGCCGTCATAGTGGATCGAGACCTTGTCCAGCACGAGATGGGGGTCGAGCACGAGATGCGGCATGGGTGCCTCGCAGTTCTGGAGCATGATCCCGAAAAGTGGCGACCGGTTTTCTCGGACAAACGGTTTTCGTTTCCAGAGATCATGCTCAAACAGATGGATAATCCGACTGCCCCGGAGCCGCTCCTCGTCAGCGGTTTCCGGGGCAGGCAGCACGCGGCGTCAGGGAAGAAGATCCGCGCGCGTTCCGTGTGGGTCAGGCGCTCAGTTCGAGGCCAGCGCCTCGGTGACGTATTTCGACGACACGTATTTCGAATAGTCCGGCAGCACGGCGTCGATCTTGCCTTGCTCCTTGAGGAAGGCCGATGCCGCTTCGATCGCCTTGACCGTGCCGCCGCCGAGGAATTTGTCCGAAGCCTGCTCCTCCAGCGTCGGGAAGACATAGCCCTTGAGCAGCTGCGGCACCTCTTCCAGCTTGGCGCCGGTGATCTTGGCGATCGCTGCCGCCTGTGGCGAGGACACCGACCAGGCGTCGGGCTTGGCCAGGAACTCGGCATAGGCCGCACCCGTCACCTTGACGAAGTCGCGCACCGCTTCCGGGTTCTTTTCGGCGAAGTCAGTGCGCACGATCCAGGCATCGAAGGTCGGCGCGCCCCAGGCGGCGACCTGCGAGGAATCCAGCACCACCTTGCCGGTCGTCTTGATCTGGCCGAGTGCCGGGTCCCAGACATAGGCCGCGTCGATATCGCCGCGCGAAAAGGCGGCCGCGATTTCCGGTGGCCGCAGGTTGAGGATCTCGACCGATTTCGGATCGACGCCCTCGTGCTTCAGCGCCGCGAGCAGGCTGTAATGCGTCGTCGAGACGAACGGCACGGCGACTTTCTTGCCGGCGAGGTCGGCGACCTTCTCGATGCCGGCGCCGTTGCGCGCCACCAGCGCCTCGGATTGCCCGATCAGGCCGACGACGAAGATGGTCTGGATCGGCAGCTCGCGGCTGGCCGCCGCCGCCAGCGGGCTCGAGCCGACATAGCCGATATCGACCGAGCCGGACGCGACCGCGGCGATGACGTCGGCGCCGGAATCGAATTTGCGCCAGTCGATGGTGGCCTTGGTCGCCTTTTCATAGGCGCCGTCGGCCTGCGGCACTTTCGAGGGCTCGACCACCGTCTGGTAGCCGATGGTGATCTTGAGGTCGTCGGCAACGGCCGGGCCAAGGAAGGCCGCACCGGCCAGTGCCGCCGACGAGAGCAGAATGATGCGTCGCGAAATCGTGGACATGAAAGGCTCCTGAAAAGAGAAAATCGGAATGCCCCATGATAGTCAGCTAATTCTATCGTTCTTGTAGAGTTAAATCCTTCCAAGGAAGGCGGGCTTGTTAGAAAAAAGCTGTCGGTGACGCGGTGTCGAAGCGGATGTGGTGGCTGCGGCGCGCCGTCACCGCTCCCGGCGACAGTCGTTCGCAATGGGCTCAGCGGTGCCCCCATGACTTCGTCATCCCTGGGCGGAGCAAGGAGCGTAGCGACGCAGCGCAGACCCCGGGATCCATGCCGCGACGGTGGCGCGTTGCCGCGGTGCAGGATCTTTCGCCCCGAAGGAGAGAGGCCGCGCGAAACGGCCTTTGTTCTCCACCGTTGCATTCTTCGGCCAATATCACGGCATGGATCCTCGGGTCTGCGCTGCGTCGCTGCGCTCCTTGCTCCGCCCGTGGATGACGAAGTTGGGTTCGTCTCGACAACTGTCGGCACCTCCCCGACACGCGAACAAGAATTCCCCCTCCAGGCCACTCTAGGCAAATCCATACCCCAAACAGCCATGGATTCGAAAACGCGTTCCGCGTGCTCAAGCGTAAGTATAGTATTCTTATCGACATGAGAGAGTTGGAGTCGGCGATGAGCGGCCACCACATCATCATGATCGCTCGCGGCATGGATCGGCTTTCGCCGTTGCGTCAGTCGATGCCAGCCGCAGCTGTCCCCCAGGGATCATTTGCCATCCGGCTGCCGTCAAAGCGCATTTTTGTGCTCTATAGGGCACAAGGTCGGGCTAAAATGGCTACGGCGGCTTGAAAACGAAGCAAAATCAACATTGCTCGGCTTGTACATCATGTCACTAGAATTTATGTGTCATGGCAGTCTGGACGCGGCGGCGACGCACGCCAGGCATTGCGCAACCGATGGTTCCATGCCGTCGCATGACAGAGAAATTTTGATTTCATGCTCACGAAAAAGGGTAAGTACGGCCTCAAGGCGCTTGTCCACCTCGCGCGATTGCCGGCCGGACAGCTCGCCTTCGTCAACGACATTGCCACCGGCAACAACATCCCGAAGAAATTTCTCGACGCCATTCTGGGCGAGCTGCGCAATGCCGGCTTCGTCCAGAGCCGCAAGGGCAAGGATGGCGGCTATCGCCTCGCCCGGGCGGCGGATGAAATCAAGGTCGGCCATGTCGTGCGCGTCCTCGACGGGCCGCTCGCGCCAATTCCTTGCGCCAGCCGCACCCAGTACCAGCGCTGTGAAGATTGCAACGAGGCGACATGCCAAGTCCGACATCTGATGCTCGAGGTCCGGCAGGCGATCGCCGAGGTGCTCGATCAGCGCAGCCTCGCCGAGATGCGCGATATCGCCCTCGACGACCTTCCGGTCGCGAGCGACATCGACCTTGCGGTCGCCGTGAAGGTCCAGGCCTGACGCCGACGCTTCGGGCACGGTTGGTGCAGGTATGACCGGCCGCGCGAACTCGATCATCATCGTCGGTGGCGGCGCCAGCGGCGTCGTGCTGGCCGCGCATCTCTTGAAATCGCCCAATCCCGATCTGCGCGTCACGCTGATCGAAAAGCGTCCGCATTTCGGCCAGGGCATCGCCTATTCGACGCTGCTGTCGGCGCATGTGCTCAATGTCAGTGCCGCCGGCATGAGCGCCTATGCCGACGACCCCGGCAATTTCTGGCGCTGGCTGCTGGAGCGCGGCCTGGCAAGTCAGGACCAGGCGCCGGTCTACGCGCCGCGCAGCATCTATGCCCGCTATCTCGGCGAGTTGCTCGACGAGATGGAGGCGCGCGAGAAGCAGAGCGGCCGGCTGCGGCTGATCCACGAGGAAAGCCTTTCGATCACGCCGACCGCGTCCGGCGTCGAGGTGGCGCTGGCCAACGGCACCAGCGTCGTGGCGCATCTGGCCGTGCTGGCGACCGGTCATGACGAGGAGCCGGCGCAAGGCCATGCCATCAGGATGGGTTCGGAAGCCGACATAGCGCTCCCTTCGGACAGCAGGGTCATGGTGCTAGGTACCGGTCTCAGCATGGTCGATGCGTTCCTGGCGCTGGAACAGCGCGGCCATCGCGGCGACATCATCGCGGTGTCGCGGCGCGGCCTGCTGCCCTCGCCGCATCGCAAGGGCAATCCGATCAAGCTCGACGTCGCCGACATTCCGCTCGGCACCCAGCTGTCCTATTTCGTCGGCTGGTTCCGCGACCTGATCAAGGAAAACCAGAAGGCCGGCATCGACTGGCGCGACGTCGTCGACGGCCTGCGGCCGTTCAACCAGAAGATCTGGCAGAACTGGCCGGCTTCCGCCAAGCGCCGCTTTGTCGAGCACACCAAGGCCTGGTGGGACATCCACCGCCATCGCATGGCGCCGGAGGTCTATGCGAGGGTGACCGAAGCCGTGCAATCCGGACGCATCCGCCTGGTCGCCGGCCGCGTCGTCGACATCGCCAAGGGCGGCGAATTCACCGTCCAGGTCCAGTCGCGCCACACCCAGCGCCTCGAGACATTCGAGGTCGCGCGCATCTATGATTGTTCTGGTATCGTCAGGGACATTTCCACCTCGTCGAACAGCGTCGTGCGCTCGCTGGTCGATCGCGGCCTGGCGCGGCCGGATCCGCTGCGCATCGGCCTCGACGTGTCGGCCAATTGCGAGATCATCGCCGGCGACGGCACGGTTTCGGCCAAGATCCTCGCCGTCGGCCCGCTGACGCGCGGCACCTTCTTCGAGATCGACGCTATACCGGATATTCGCGTGCAGTGTGCGAGGCTGAGCAAGCGGCTTTTGGGGTGAGTTCTGTTGGGGCCGGCGCTTTACGGCGCCCCCCTCTGGCCTGCCGGCCATCTCCCCCACGGGTGGGGAGATTGGCAGGTTCGCTGACAGCACCACCCTTCACGACGCTGGAGAGTTGGCGAAAGCCGTGGTGACAGCCAATCTCCCCACTTGAGGGGGAGATGGCCGGCAGGCCAGAGGGGGCGTGCCCCACTAACCATGCCACAACCCGGAATTTCATTCCGCATCTGGCCGGTTGATTGGCACGATCTATCTTCTTTCCGACAGCAAAGGGCTGGAAAAGAGGATACGCTGCCGCTCTGTCACGAGGCGGTCGCTTGGTCATGGAGCATCGATATGAGCGAGCACGAGATCGCCGCGGCCGACGCGTTGTCGCGCCTGCGTCCGCCCTACAAGTCGGTTCTCGACCTGATCGGCCAGACGCCGGTGGTCGAGCTGACCAAGTTCGACACCGGCAAGTGCCGGCTGTTCATCAAGCTCGAAAGCCAGAACCCCGGCGGCTCGATCAAGGACCGCATCGCGCTGTCGATGATCGCCGCGGCGGAGCGGGAGGGCAAGCTCCGGCGCGGTGGCACCATCGTCGAGGCGACGGCCGGCAATACCGGCCTCGGCCTCGCCCAGGTCGGCATCCCAAAGGGCTACCGTATCGTGCTGGTAGTGCCCGACAAGATGTCGCGCGAAAAGATCCAGCATCTGCGCGCGCTCGGCGCCGAGGTGCGCATGACGCGCTCCGATGTCGGCAAGGGCCATGCCGAATATTACCAGGACATGGCCGAGAAGATCGCGGCTGAAACGCCCGGCGCCTTCTACGCCAACCAGTTCGCCAACCCGGCCAACCCGCTGGCGCATGAAACCACCACCGGCCCGGAGATTTTTTCGCAGCTCGATGGCGACGTCGACGCGGTGGTGGTCGGCGTTGGCTCGGGCGGCACGCTGACCGGGCTTGGCCGCTACTTTGCGAAGGTTTCGCCCAAGACAGAAATGGTGCTGGCCGATCCGGTCGGCTCGGTGCTGGCACCGTTGATCAAGACCGGCAAGATGGAAGAGGCCGGCAGCTGGACCGTGGAAGGCATCGGCGAGGATTTCGTGCCGCCCAATGCCGATTTGTCGCTGGTCAAAAAGGCGTACTCCATTCCCGACAAGCAGAGCATGCTGGCGGTGCGCGACCTCTTGTCCAAGGAGGGCATCCTCGCCGGCTCATCCTCGGGCACGTTGCTGTCGGCCGCCTTGCGCTATTGCCGCGAGCAGACGACGCCGAAGCGCGTCGTCACCTTCGTCTGCGACAGCGGCAACAAATATTTGTCGAAAGTGTTCGACGATTTCTGGCTGGCCGAGCAGGGCCTGGCCGAGCATGAGCAGCATGGCGATCTGCGCGACCTGGTGATGCGCTCGCACCGCACCGGCGACACCGTCTATGTCGGCCCGGACGAAAGCCTGCTCAACGCCTATGGCCGCATGCGCCGCTCCGATGTTTCGCAGCTGCCGGTGCTCGACAATGGCAAGCTGGTCGGCATCGTCGACGAGAGCGACATCCTGGCCAAGGTCGACGGCCCCTATGACGGCCGCTGGGAGCGTTTCAACGGGCCGGTGCGCACGGCGATGACCTCCAATCTGCACACGTTGCAGGCCAGCCAGACGCTGGACGCGCTGCTGCCTGTGTTCGATCGCAACGAGGTCGCCATCATCTTCGACGGCGACGAGTTCGTCGGCCTGATAACCCGCATCGACCTGATCAACCATCTGAGGCGCGCACGATGACTTCACCCGGTAAGAACCGCCTGGCCTTCTCGACGCGCACCATCCATGGCGGCCAAAGCCATGACCCGCTGACAGGTGCTGTGATGGTGCCGATCTACGCCACCTCGACCTATGGCCAGCAGTCGCCCGGCGTGCACAAGGGTTTCGAATATGCCCGCAGCCAGAACCCGACACGCTTTGCCTTCGAGCGCGCGGTGGCCGATCTCGAAAGCGGCTCGGCCGCCTTCGCCTTTGCTTCCGGCCTGGCGGCGATCGCCACCGTGCTGGAGCTGCTCGATTCCGGCGCGCATATCGTCGCCACCGACGACATCTATGGCGGTTCCTTCCGGCTGATGAAGCGGGTCCGAAAGCGCTCGGCCAATCTGCAGGTCTCGTTCGTCGACTTCACCGATCTCGCCGCCGTGGAAGCCGCGATCCGCCCCGAAACAAAAATGCTCTGGGTCGAGACGCCGACCAACCCGCTGCTGCGCATCGTCGACCTCGAAGGCGTCGCCGCACTCGCCAAACGCAAGGGGGTTCTTTCCGTCGCCGACAACACGTTTTGCAGCCCCTATATTCAGCGGCCGCTCGAACTCGGCATCGACATCGTGGTGCATTCGACGACCAAATACCTCAACGGCCATTCCGACATGGTCGGCGGCGTCGCCGTCGTCGGCGACAACAAGGATTTGGCCGCCCAGCTGAAATTCCTGCAGAACGCCATCGGCGCCATCTCAGGCCCGTTCGACAGCTTTCTGGCGCTGCGCGGCCTGAAGACATTGGCGCTCAGGATGGAGCGCCATTCCGCCAACGGCCTCAAGATCGCGCAATGGCTGGAAGGCCGGAGCGATGTGCGCCGCGTCATCTATCCCGGCCTCGCCAGCCATCCGCAGCACGATGTTGCTATCAGGCAGATGCACGCCTTCGGCGGCATGATATCAGCCGTGCTGGATCGCGACCTCGCCGGCACCAAAAAGTTCCTTGAGCGCACGCAGCTGTTTACGCTCGCCGAAAGCCTAGGCGGGGTGGAGAGCCTGATCGAACATCCCGCGCTGATGACGCATGGGTCCATCCCGGCCGAGAAGCGCGACGAGATCGGCATTTCGGATTCGCTGGTGCGGCTGTCGGCGGGCATCGAGGATGGCGATGATCTGATCGCCGATCTGGATCAGGCGCTGGGGGGTTAGAAGGCTGATGTCACGGCGAGGAGGGCGCGGCGGCGGGTAACCTGGTTCTGTCGCGATCCTTCACACCCCCCTCTGTCCCGCCGACATCTCACAGACCTCTTCGCCGCAGCGGCGGTCAACAGCGACCCGCAACTCACCCATCGTTCGCCAATTGCCGTTGACCCCAAGCATCATCTGCCCGAAGTGTAGCGCCCCATGGCCACGCGCGAACCAGCAAAACCCACCGAAACGCCCCTCACCTTCGCGGTGCTGGTGTTTCCCGGCTTTCCGATGATGGCGTTCAGTTCGGTCATCGAGCCGTTGCGCGCCGCCAATGTCTTGGCCAAGCGGCAATGCTACCGCTGGATCATCGTCGGGGCCACCCAGGGCCCGGTCGAGGCCTCGAACGGCGTCGTCATCCAGCCGGGCTTCTATGCCGAAGACGCGCCGAAGGTCGACCGCATCGTTGTCTGCTCGGGCGGCGATGCCGATCATCTCGTAGCCGAGGACGCCGCAGGCTGGATCCGCAAAAGCCTGCGCAACGGCGCCCATATCGGCGCGGTGGCGGATGCGGCGTTCTTCCTGGCCCGCGCCGGCCTGCTCGATGGCCACGCCTGCACCTTGCACTGGACCAGCCAGGCCGCCTTCACCGAAGCCTTCCCCAACATCGAGCTCCGGCGTGACCTCTACGTCATCGACCGCAAGCGCTTCACCTCGGCCGGCGGCGTCGGCAGCCTCGACATGATGCTGGAGATCATCACCCGCGACTATGGCGCCGAACTTGCCGCCGGCGTCGCCGAATGGTTCGTGCACAGCCAGCTGCGCTCCAGCATCGACCGCAAGATGATGCCGCTGCGGCTGCGCACCGGCGTCCGCAACGAACTGGTGCTGTCGGCCATCGCCATCATGGAGGACGCGGTCGAGGAGCGGCTCGGCATGGCCGAGCTGACCGCGAAGCTCGGCGTCTCCTCCGACAAGCTCGAACGCTCCTTCCGCTCCGAACTCGCCATCTCGCCCAATGGCTACTACCGGCGCCTGCGGCTGAAGCGCGCCGCCGACCTCCTGGCGCATTCGACGCTCGCCGTACGCGACGTGGCGCTGGCCTGCGGCTTCGCCTCGATGTCGAGCTTTGCCCGGGCTTTTCGCGAGGAGCACGGGCATCCGCCGAAGCTGGCGAGACGGCATTAGGGGTGCGCTCGCTGACGGGTGAAACGTTGGCGGGCCAGCGCCCCCCTCTGTCCTGCCGGACATCTCCCCCTCAAGGGGGGAGATCGGACTGCATCTCTGCTTTCGCTAATCTCAGATGTTGCAAAGAAGAACGGCGGCATCGAAACTGCCAATCTCCCCCCTTGAGGGGGAGATGCCCGGCAGGGCAGAGGGGGGCGCCAAGGATCGCGGCGCTACTCACTTGCCAGCGGCATCCCGCACAACATCTGCGGTTTTCCGCACAATCCATCCGCCCCGCTTGCGCCATGCTCATCCCTCGCAACCCAGCCAAGGCCGTACCCATGAGCATCGTCGTATTCGACCCCGACAGCACCGAGGATGTGGACTTCAAGGACCGCATGCGCCACCCCGCGGCGGCCGATCCGGCCGGTGGCATGTGGCTGTCGGACACCGAACCGTCCTTCATCGACGCCGACGCTTTGCGAAAAGGCCGGTTGGCCAAGCTGCGCGGCTGGATGCGCGAGGCCGGCTATGGCGGCGTGGTGCTGTTCGATCCCTACAACCAGCGCTACGCCACCGGCTCGCGCAACATGTTCGGCTATTTCCTGCGCAACTCGACCCGCTACTTCTTTATCCCGACCGAAGGGCCGATCGTGCTGTTCGAGTATCCGCAGAGCTACCATGTCTCGATGGTGCTCGACACGATCGACGAGGCGCGGCCTTCCAAGCTGGTCTGGTCGTCGGTCTCCGGTCGCGACGACGAGACCGCCGGCCCCTTCGCCGACGAGATCGCCGAGCTTTTGAAAAAGCATGGCGGCGGCTCGATGAAGCTCGGCCTCGACCGCTGCAGCCATCTGCAGGCGCTGGCCCTGGAAAAGCGCGGCTGCGAGGTCCGCGATTGCCAGGGCGAAATCCTGGCGGTGCGCGCCGTCAAGACGCCGGAGGAAGTCAAATGCCTGCAGGTGTCGATGGCCGGCGCCGAGGCCGCGGTCTATGCGGTGCGCGAGGCAATCAAGCCCGGCGTCTCCGAAAACGATTTGTTCGCCATCATGTATGGCGAGGTCATCCGCCAGGGTGGCGAGTTCATCGAGACCCGGCTGCTGACCTCCGGCCAGCGCACCAATCCGTGGTTCAACGAGGCCAGCGGCCGCAAGATCCGGCCCGGCGAACTGCTGGCGCTCGATACCGACACGATCGGCTGCTACGGCTATTATTCCGACTTCTCCCGCACCTTCCGCTGCGGGCCGGGCAAGCCGACGCCGTACCAGAAATCGCTCTACCGCATGGCGCATGACCAGGTTCAGCACAACATTTCGATCGTCAAACCCGGCATGGCGTTCCGCGAGATCGCCGAAAAGGCCTGGAAGATCCCGGACCGTTTCGTCGACCAGCGCTACACCTCGGTCATGCACGGCGTCGGCATGCATGGCGAAACACCGTTCATCGCGCATGCCATGGACTACGAAACCTATGGCCGCGACGGCCATATCGTGCCAGGCATGGTGGTGAGCGTCGAAAGCTATATCGGCGAAAAGGGCGGCCGCGAGGGCGTCAAGCTGGAGGACGAGATCCTGATCACCGACACCGGCACAGAGCTTCTGTCGCGCTTCCCGTATGAGGACGAGTTTCTGGAGACGCAGGTTTGATACGGGCAACCGATGAGCGCCTCGTTACCTGGCGCCCCCCTCTGTCCTGCCGGACATCTCCCCCTCAAGGGGGGAGATTGGCAGCGTCGCCTACGGCGCTTTTTCCTGCAGCTTTGGTGATTGGCGAAGGCATTCGCGACGGCCGATCTCCCCCCTTGAGGGGGAGATGCCCGGCAGGGCAGAGGGGGGCGCTGTCCCGCCGGCATACGAAAGGGTCTTTGATTGCCTCGCCCATGCATCAGGCAGGCGCCGCATGAAAACCCCCATCGCCATCAAGCGCGGCACGGTGGCCGCAATCTTCATCGACCTGCAGGAAGAGCACCGGCAGGACAAGCGCTATCTCGTCGATGGCTACGCAACGGTCCTCGCCAACGTCCAGCGCCTGCAGGCGGCGGCGCGGCAAAACCATGTGTTGCTCTACCACTGGGCCTACATCGTCGACCTCGACAGCCAGGACCGGCCGTTTCATCCGGTCGGCGAGGACGGCAAGTCGGCCTTCTCGGACAAAAGCGATCCGCTGACCGAGATCTGCCATGAGGTGGCGCCGGCTAATGGCGAGGCGCTGCTGATCAAGGCCGAGGCCAGTGCCTTCCGCTCGGGGCCCGCGGCGCGCGACATCAAATCCGCCGGCATCGAATGGTTGGTCATATCAGGCGTCTGGACCGAGGCCTGTATCGACGCTTCGGTGAAGGACGCGGTGGCGAAAGGCTTTCGCGTGCTGCTGGTCAAGGATGCCTGCGGCAGCGGCAGTGCCGCCATGCACCAGACCGGCATTCTCAACCTCGCCAACCGGCTCTATGGCGGCGCCGTCACCGATACCGAGGGCGCTTGCCGGCTGCTGGCGGGCGAGACCGTCACCGCCTGGCAGGTCGAAGGCTCAGTGCCGCTGCGTTTCACCTTCGACAATGCGGCTCAACTTTACGCCGATCTATGACTGTCGAAAGCATGACTCGGGGCCCCTACGAAACCCGGCTCGCCCCCGAACTCTGGGCCTATATCGACGCGGTCAACGCCTGGTATCCGCCCGAAATCATCGGCCTGCCGATCGACAGGCAGCGCGAAGTCTATGACCGGATGAGCCGCGCCTTCCATCAGGGCCGCCCGCCCGGCGTCACGGCCAGCGACAGCCTGATCGCCACCGCCGGCCGCGACATTCCGGTCCGCCGCTACCGGCTCGCCGGCACGCCCGGGAAGGCGATGGTGGTCTATTATCATGGCGGCGGCTTCATCCTTGGCGGGCTCGAAAGCCATAACGACATCTGCGCCGAGCTCTGCGCCGGCACCGGTTTCGACGTGCTGTCGGTCGACTACCGGCTGGCGCCGGAGCACGTGCACCCCGCCGCCTTCGACGATGCCGTCACCGCCTTCGAATGGGCGGCGGCGACATCAGGCCTGCCGCTGGTGCTGTGCGGCGAAAGCGCGGGCGGCAACCTCGCAGCTGGAGTGGCGCAGGCGACGCGCCGGCACGCCAGTGCGGCCATCGGCCAGGTGCTGATCTATCCCGGCCTCGGCGGTGACGAAAGCACCGGCTCCTACATCGAGCACGCCGCCGCACCGCTGCTGTCGGTGGCCGACATCGCCTTCTACCGCGATGTCCGCTCGGCCAAGCGGCAGTCACTGGACGATCCGACCTTCTCGCCTCTGCGCGACACCGACTTCTCCGGCCTGCCGCCAACGGTGATCGTGACGGCCGAATGCGACCCGCTGTCGTCGGATGGCGAGGCCTATCGCGACCGCATTGTTGCCGCCGGCGGCAAGGCGTGGTGGCGCGAGGAGCCGAAGCTGGTGCACAGCTTCCTGCGCGCCCGCAACACTGTGCCGGCAGCGGCGGAAGCGTTTGCGCGGATTGTTGCGGCGGTTGGGGCGTTGGGCCGGGGTGATCTCCCCCCTTGAGGGGGAGATGTCGCCGAAGGCGACAGAGGGGGTCGTCTCGCGTAGAGCGCTAGCATCATCTTTTTGAAAGTACGAGGTCGCGTCCCGTCGTGCCGACCCCCTCTGGCCTGCCGGCCATCTCCCCCTCAAGGAGGGAGATTGGCGCCGCGCCGTTGGCGCATCTCTCCCAGCGCGGCTGCAAAGCACAAGCGCACTGCCGACTCCCCCCTGCGGAGCGCCGCACAATCACTGCGGAAAACCGAACACTCCCCAGCGTCACCCCGCTTTATCATTCCCTCAGGCAAAAGGCGTCCTGGCGATCGGATCCTCCCCGCGTCTCTCGATCGGCCGGGGCGCCCAACAACAGGGGAACGACGATGAAATTCATGCTGACCGACCGCAAATTGCACCCGCAAGCCAAACCCGTCGCCGACGATTTCAGGACCGGCGGCATCAACCGTCGCGAATATCTGGCCTTGATGGCCGGCCTCGGTGTCAGCGCCGCCGGCGCCCTGGCGCTGGGCGGGCTGGCCCCCACCCCTGCCCGCGCGGCGGAACCCAAGAAAGGCGGCGTGCTGCGCGTCGCCATGAACGTCAAGGGCTTCAAGGACCCGCGCACCTTCGACGGCGTCGAGATGTCCAACGTCGCCCGCCACTGCAACGAATATCTGGTGCGCTGGAACACCGACTTCTCCTTCGAGCCCTGGCTGCTCGAAAGCTGGGAGGCGAGCGACGACGCCAGGACGCTGACGCTGCATGTGCGCAAGGGCATTTCCTGGTCCAACGGCGACGCCTTCAACGCCGACGATGTCATCCACAACCTCACCCGCTGGTGCGATGCCTCGGTGGCGGGCAATTCGGTCGCCGCGCGTATGGGCGCGCTGGTCAATGCCGACACCAAGAAGCTGGTCGACGGCGGCATCGCCAAGGTCGACGACTTCACCATCAAGCTCAATTTGCCAAAACCCGACATTTCGCTGATCGCCGGCATGGCCGATTATCCGGCGCTGATCATGCACCGCTCCTATGAGGGGGACGCCGATCCGATGAAGGCGCTGGCCATCACCACCGGCCCCTGCGAACTGGTCAGCTCGGATGCCGAGACCGGCGCCGAGGTGAAGCGCAGGGATAAGCCCTGGTGGAAGGGCGAGTTCCACCTCGACGGCATCAAATGGGTCGACTACGGCTCCGACCCCAACGCCATGCTGTCGGCCTTCGAATCCGGCGAGATCGACACCGACCACGAAACCGCCTCCGATGCCGTCTCGCAGACCGAGCAGATGGGGCTGATGAATTCCGAGATCGCCACCGGCTCGACCATCGTCGCCCGCTTCAATGTCGGCAACGCGCCCTATGACGACATCAAGGTGCGCCGTGCCGCCCAGCTCGCCGTCGACAATTCCGCCGTGCTGGCGCTCGGCCTCGGCGGTCGCGGCAAGCCCGCCGACAACCACCATGTCGGCCCCATGCACCCCGAATATGCCGATATCGGCCCGGCCAAGCGCGACGTCGACCAGTCGAAGAAACTGCTCACTGAGGCCGGCAAGGCCGACCACGAGTTCGAGCTCATCTCCGTCGATGTCGAATGGCAAAAGAGCACCGGCGACGCCATCGGCGCGCAGATGCGCGAGGCCGGCCTGAAGATCAAGCGCACCGTGCTGCCGGCCGCCACCTTCTGGAACGACTGGAGCAAATACCCCTTCTCCTGCACCGAATGGCTCGGCCGCCCGCTCGGTGTCCAGGTGCTGGCGCTGGCGTATAAATCGGGCGCCGCCTGGAACGAGAGCGCCTACGCCAACAAGGAGTTCGACGAGCTGCTCGACAAGGCGCTGGCGACGCCGGACGCCAAGGCGCGCAAGGAGATCATGGCCAAGATCGAGCAGAATTTGCGTGACTCCGGCATCATCATCCAACCCTACTGGCGTTCGGTCTACCGGACGTATCGCAAGGGCGTCGAAGGCTGCGAACAGCACCAGGCGCTGGAGCAGCACTTTGAGAAGGTGTGGATTGAAAGCTGAGCCCTCGCCATTCTTGGGTTCCTCTCCCCCACTTTGTCTAGGGGATGCACACATCTTTTGAGGTGGATGACTCGCTTTTGATTGGTTGTTTGGCGTTGGGATGTGATTCTGTTGGCGATGCTCGGATTGA
>NZ_JAMYQF010000090.1:0-15735 GCF_040320745.1 Mesorhizobium sp. M0621
CGACAAGGCGAGGCCTTAGACGCCTTCAAAAGACGCTCAGTAGGCCAATCAGGTTAAGCACACCCTTCATGCAAAGCCCTCACAAGGGGAGAAGGAAGAGCTAGCCACCGTTATGACACCTCCGACGTCCGCCGGCGAACGATGACGCCAAACTCGTCGCCCTCGCGGGCGATGCGCAGCCGCTCCTCGGCCTCGGTCGCCTCGCGCTGCCGGTCCCACATCGAGGCATAGAGGCCGTGCTTGCGCATCAGCTCGGCATGGGTACCACGCTCGGCGATCTGGCCATCCTGCAGCACGATGATCTCATCGGCCGTAATCACCGTCGACAGACGGTGCGCGATGACGATGGTGGTGCGGCCGCGGCTGACCAGATCGAGCGCGGCCTGGATCTCCTGCTCGGTGTGGCTGTCGAGCGCCGAGGTCGCTTCGTCCAGCATCAGGATCGGCGGCGCCTTCAGGATGGTGCGGGCGATCGCCACGCGCTGCTTCTCGCCACCCGAAAGCTTCAGCCCGCGCTCGCCGACCATCGACTTGTAGCCGTCGGGCAACCGCTCGATGAACGGGCCGATCTGAGCGAGTTCGGCAGCCTTGCGCATATCCTCCTCGCTGGCGCCGATGCGGCCGTAGCGGATGTTGTAGGCGATGGTGTCGTTGAACAGCACGGTGTCCTGCGGCACCATGCCGATCGCTCCGCGCAGGCTCTCCTGCGTCACCTCCCTGATATCCTGGCCGTCGATCAGCACCTGGCCGTCCTGCACGTCGTAGAAGCGGAACAGAAGCCGCGAGATGGTCGACTTGCCGGCGCCCGATGGCCCGACAATGGCGACGGTCTTGCCGGCCGGCACCTCGAAGCTGATGCCCTTCAGGATCTTGCGGTTCGGGTCATAGGAGAATTGGACGTCGCGGAACTCGACCTTGCCGGCGCTGACAGTAAGTGGCTTCGCGTCCGGCCTGTCGACGATCTCCTGCGGCACATCCAAAAGGTCGAACATTTGCTCGATATCCGTCAACCCCTGGCGGATTTCGCGGTAGATGAAGCCGATGAAATTGAGCGGCACCGACAGCTGCATCAGCATGGCGTTGATGAAGACGAAGTCGCCGACCGTCTGCGTGCCGGCCTGCACTTCCAGCGCCGACATGCACATGACGATGACGGTGCCGAGGCCGAAGATGATGCCCTGGCCGAAATTCAGCCAGCCAAGCGAGGTCCAGATGCGCGTCGCCGATATCTCGTAGCGTGCCATGGAGCGGTCGAAGCGCTCGGCCTCCATGCCCTCATTGTTGAAATACTTGACCGTTTCGTAGTTGAGCAGCGAGTCGATCGCCTTGGTGTTGGCGTCGGTGTCGCTGTCGTTCATGTCGCGGCGGATCGAGATGCGCCAGTCGCTGGCGCGCACCGTGAACCAGACATAGACCCAGACCGTGACCGCGACGACGGCGACATATTTCCAGCCATAGGTGTAGGCGAAGATGCCGGTGGTCAGCGCGAATTCGAGAATGGTCGGCGCCGTGTTGAGCATGATGAAGCGCACGATCGTCTCGATGCCCTTGGTGCCGCGCTCGATGATGCGCGACAGGCCGCCGGTGCGGCGTTCCAAGTGAAAGCGCAGCGACAGTTGGTGCATATGGACGAAGGTGCGGAAGGCGAGTTGACGCACGGCGTATTGGCCGACGCGGGCAAACAGCGCGTCCCGCAATTGATTGAAGCCAAGCTGCACCAGGCGCACGACATTGTAGGCGACGACCAGCATGACGGGCGCCAGCAGAAAGCTCGGCAGCGGCGGCACCGATTTGGCGTCGCCGGCCAGCGCGTCGGTCGCCCATTTGAAGAAATAGGGACCGGCGACCAGCGTCAGCTTAGCGACGACCAGCAGCAGCGTCGCCCAGGTGACCCGTGCTCTCAGATCAGCACGATCCGCTGGCCACATGTATGGCCACAGGTTGAGCAGCGTCTTGAAAGTCGAGGAGTCGGAGACGGTTTTTTCGGCCATTCTTTGTGCCTTCTTCTTATGTCTTTTTGACCATGATCTCTTCCGAAAACCGGGCTCCGCTTTTCGGGATCATGGTCTAGCGGCCGGAGCAGCAGGAATTGACGAGGGCGATCAACGACGCCGAGACGTCGGCGAGCGCGGCGTGGTCGATAGCATATCGCGAGCGCTGGCGATCAGGCTCGAACCTGACCAGCCCGGCCTCGACCAGTATCTTCAGGTGTTGTGACACCGTGGACTGCGCCAGATCGAAACGATCGACGACTTCGCGGCAGCAGCAGGGGCTGCTCGCCGACAGGTGTTTCAGGATGTCGATCCGTGCCGGATGCGAAAGCGCTGCCAGCCGAGCAGCGACGGTGCGGCTGTCCGGGGCCTCCGACGCGGAGCGGAGTGTATGGGTTTCGAAGGGGCTGTCGCTCATCGTCCATCGGCGATAAACGATGGTTGGCGCTGCCGCAAGCTACTCTTCTGGGCAGACCAGATGGCGGCTAACGCTGTGAGATGGACTTCTCGATCCCCGGGATATCGGCTATCCGTTCAGCCAGAAAGTCGACCAGCAGGCGAACCCTTGCAACGCCCGCGCGCTCCGGGACGATCAGCATGTTCAACGGGACGGACGGTAGCGAATAATCATCCAGTAAGGTCTCGAGCAGGCTCGCCGCCAAAAGATCGCCGACAAGCCATCGATGAGCCGGTGCGATCCCTCGACCCGCGACCAAGGCCTCGCGCGCGGCAAGCCCATGGTCGACACGCAGTCGCCCCGCGAAGGGTACCATATAGCGCTCGCCTCCGGCACCCTGCAAAGCAAGAGTTTCACTGCCCGCCACGTTCGACATCCGGATGCCCTCATGTCCAGACAGGTCCGACGGGACAGCCGGTCTCCCTCGCGCCGCCAGATAATCCGGCGATGCAACGAGTAGGCGCCGTGACAGGCCGAGGGCCCGCAGCTTCAACGAGCTGTCAGTAAGTGGTCCCAAGCGAAGCGCGATATCGACGCCTTCCCGGACCAAATCCACACGCTCATCGGTGAGGCTGAGGTCAATTCCGATGTCGGGATATCGGTCCTGAAAGGCGAAGATGAGCCGGCTGGTGTGCAGGACCCCGAAAGCGGCAGTACAGGATATCCGGACGGTGCCGGCCGGCGCGCCACGTGCGCCCCGCGCTTCGTCGCCGGCCTGCTCGACAAGGCGCAGGATCTGGACGCTGTTAGCATAGTACCGGCTGCCCTCATCGGTCAGCGTGACCCGCCGGGTGGTCCTGCTGAGCAAAGGCACACCCACTGCCTCTTCAAGCTCTTGCAAATGCCGCGTAACCGTCGATTGCCCGATGCCCAGTTCGCCGGCAACCAACGACAGATTGCCCCGATCCGCAACGCGAATGAAGGTGCGCATGCGTTCGAGGGTGATATCTGATTTATCCATTATTCGGCACAATCTTATGCATTACGAATGCCTAGCGGATTAGGTCGATATTGCCTAGCTAAGGGACCAGTTTTCAATCCTCGGAGTCCCCGCATGAAAATTCTACTTGTCTTCGCTCATCCCGAATCGCGCTCGCTCAACGGCGCGCTCCGCGACGTCGCCATCAGAGAACTCGAGGCACAAGGCCACGAAGTGCGGGTGACGGACCTTTACGCCCAGGGTTGGAAATCAGCGGTTGATCAGGCCGACTTTCCGGTTTTGGCGCCGGACGCGCGGTTGATGCCTGCCGCAGCATCAAAAAAGTCTTTCGAGACCGACGCGCTGACAGAGGACGTCAAGGCCGAGATCGCAAAGCTGCGGTGGGCGGATGCGCTGATTCTCCAGTTTCCGCTCTGGTGGTTTGCCATGCCGGCGATCCTCAAGGGCTGGGTCGACAGGGTCTTCGCCTACGGCTTCGCTTACGGTGTGGGTGAGCATAGCGACAAACGATGGGGCGACCGCTACGGCGAGGGAACCTTGATGGGCAAGCGCGCAATGTTGATCGTGACCGCCGGCGGTTGGGAGGAGCACTATGCCCCTCGCGGCGTCAACGGACCAATCGATGATCTGCTGTTCCCGATAAACCACGGGATTCTCTACTACCCGGGCTACGACGTCCTTCCGCCGTTCGTCGCCTATAGCGTCGATCGCTTCGGCGAAGCCGGCTTCGAGCCCACTGCCGAGCGCCTGCGCGAGAGGATGAGAACGTTCGCGACCACGCAACCCATCCCCTATCGCCGGCAGAATGGCGGCGACTATTTGATTCCGAGCATGAAGCTACGCCCCGACCTGGGCGATCCGAACATGACCGGATTCAAACTGCACCTGAGCGGCTCAACAAACTAGCCGACTTCGACCTTGGATGGCCTTGGACTCTAGTTGGTCTTGGCCGGCGCCGTCGTTGCCTGCTTGCCCATCGCTTTGAGGTCGGCGGCTTCGCCTTCCTTGGACTTTTCCGGGACCTTGAACACCTGTCCCGGCCAGATGCGATCGGGATCGCTGATCTGGTCCTGGTTGGCGAGGTAGATGGTCGAATAGCGCACGCCATGGCCGTAAACGCGGCGCGAAATCCGCCACAGCGTGTCGTTGCGGCGGATGATGACGGCGCCGTCGGCATGCTCGAGCTTGGGCGCCACGGTCTCGGGCACATCGCTTGGCGGCGTGGCTGCTGCCACAGCGGCCGGAGCCTCTGGGGCCGGTGCCGCGGCAACGGCGGGCGCCTCGGCAGCCGGTACAGCAGGAGCCGGTGCGGGTTCCGCCGGAGCAGCCGCAACAGCGGGCGCTGCCGGTTTTGCTTCGGCGGACTCTGCGGGTGCCACGGCGGCGACCGATTCACCCGGCTCGCGCTCGAATGGCACGGCGGCGCGGGCCACTACTTTCACGCCGTCGGCATCGAGGCCGTCGACATGGATGGTATAGCTGCCGACCGGAATGTCGCGCGTCGCCTCGACGAGGAAATGACCGTCCGGCGACGTCTGCGCCTCACCGAGCATGATATCATTGGCATAGGCGCGCACCTTGCGGCCCGGATCGGCGAGGCCGGCGACAAAGATCTTGTTGCCGTCGATTTCGATCGCCTCGACGACGATCTTGGGCTCGGCCACCGCTGCGGCGGGCGGCGTCGCCGGTGCTGCCGGAGCAGGTGCTGCTTCAACTAAGGCTGGCGCTGGAGCCGCCGGTGCAGCTGGCGCCGGAGCAGCGGTTACGGGCGATTCGGCTGCAGCAGGAGCAGCGGCCTGGTCGCCTGCAGCCGGTGCAGCCGGCTTTGCCTCGGGAGCCGGTACGGTGAGCAGTTCGGCCGGCTTGCCCGGCTCCTCGACCATGGCCAGCACTTGGCCGGCCGCATCCTTGGGAACCGAAACGACGGCGGTCTGCGCCGAGGGCGTTACGACATCGCCCGTCGTCGCGCGCAGGGCAATCGTATAGTCGCCGGGCTTCAACGGATCGTCGAGCACGATGACAAAGGCGCCGTCGGGACCGGCGACCGTCGAACCGAGCACGGGCGCGCCGTTGAGGATCTCGACCTTCGCGTTGGGCGCTGCGTTGCCGGCAATCACAATGGAGCCATTGCTCTCGACGCGCACGACATCGAAGGACGGTGCGATCGGACCGGCTGCAGCGGGCGCTGCCGGAACCGCTGCACCCGTTGCCGGTGCGGCTGGCGCCGTTGTCTGGGGCACAGCGGCGGGCGCGGCCGGCACAGCCGCTGGAGGCAGCCGCGCTTCCGTGCCGGGATCAGCCGGCTTCGGCGCCGCGGGCGGCGTCAAGGCAGCCACTTGCGCCGGCGGCGTCGGATTAAGATACGGGTCGAGTGCACCCGAAACATAGGCGGTCCCCGCGGCCGCAACGGTCCCACCCGCCACGAACAGGAACGCCTTCAATGGATTAATCACCATATTTCTCTACCCCTTAGCCACCTAACGCCGGTCTAGCCTGTTTTGCCCATGTCGACAAGAAAGAGGGACCGACAAGAAAAAGCCCGAGCTTGTTGACCCTTGGGGCTTGACCGCGCTTTCAGACCCAATCACCAATCATCGGCATGAACACGATTCGATCCGTCTGCGTCTATTGCGGCTCGTCTCCGGGCCGCGATGAAATCTATATCAAGGCCGGGCACCTGCTCGGGCGCTCGATTGCCAAAGCGGGCCTGCGGCTAATCTATGGCGGCGGCACCAAAGGCATCATGGGCGCCGTCGCCGAAGGCGCCTTGCGCGCGGGGGGCAAGGTGACGGGCATCATTCCGCGCTTCCTGATCAATAGGGAGGCAACGGAAACCGCGCTTGACCGGCTCGACGAACTCTTGATCACCGACAACATGCACGAGCGCAAACACAAGATGTTCGAGAAATCCGACGCCTTTGTGGCGCTGCCGGGCGGCATCGGCACGGTCGAGGAGATCGTCGAGGTCATGACCTGGGCGCAGCTCGGTCATCACCGCAAGCCGATCGTCTTCGGCAATGTCGGCGGATTCTGGGATCCGATGCTGGCGTTGCTCGATCACATGGCCGCCGAAGGCTTCATCCACACCGCGCAACGGGTCAAGCCGCTGGTTGTCGACGACCCCGAAGCGATCGTCGCCGCCATCATGGTGGCTGGGTCCTCCGTCGACGCCCCGACCGAGGGCGTGCAGTCGGTGATAGACAAGATGTGAGGCAGTAGAGAATAGGGCGGTAAGCAGTGTGAATGCCGGGGGACGGCAACCCCTACTGCCTACTGCCCAGGGCAACGAACTCGGGCTAACGGGTTCCTTCGGAGCCTTCGCTCGCGCATTGGCTGACGGAGCATCAAACGAAAAACCCGCCTGTGCGGCGGGTCACTGGCGCGAATCAGCACCATGGACGAATATGTACCATAGCTGAGGTCACGAAGTCAAGAAAAAATTCCTATTGCCGGCACAAAAGCCGACACCGCCGAACTGTCGTCAGGTCTTTGTTAACCTGGGTGCGGAGCCCTAGCCTACTGCAGCTGCCTGCCGCAAGCCGGCGATCACCTCGCGGCGGTCGTGACGCCGCCAGGCAAGATAGATGGAAACCGTGCGCTCGAACCATGGCAGGTCGCGAAACACGATCCGCGACGGAGCGGCGGCACGCAGGCTGGCCTGCACCGTTGCCAGGCCGAGACCGGCGCTGACCAGACCGAGCGAGGTTAGCGGGTCCGCCGTCTCATAGGCGATGTCGGGCAGAAAGCCGGCTTTGGCGCAGGCGGCAAGGAATTGCCCGCGATTGGTGTCGTCGGGCTGGCGCACGACCGTGATCCAGATGCGGCCGTCGAGGTGATGCGGCCCGATCTCTGATATTTGGACAAGCGGATCATCTTCGGGGATCGCCAGCACCAGCGGCTCATGCCGCAGCGCGATGGCGGCGATATCCGGATCATCGTCGGTTGGCTGCGAATAGACAAAGCCCAGATCAAGCACCCGCTGGCGCAGCCCCTCCAGCTGCGCCGCCGAACGCAGGCTTCTCAGTTGCAGGTGAAAGTCCGGCCGGTCGCGGCGGAACTGGCGCAGCATGCCTGCGACAAGCCCGGCATGCACAGCCCCTTCGACATAGCCGATGGCAAGCCGGCCAACTGCGCCGCTGGCCAGGTTGCGGCCGAATTCTTCCAGTCGTCGCGCATTGGACAGCAGCGAGCGGGCCTCGGTGAGGAAGGCGCGACCTTCGGCGTTGAGATGGACCCGTTGCTTCGACCTTTCAAAGAGGGAGACGCCGAGCTGCTTCTCGAGCTGCATGATCTGCCGGCTGAGCGGCGATTGCGAAATATGCAGCATTTCGGCGGCGCGCCCGACATTGCCGGTTTCGGCGACGGTGACGAAATAGCGGAGCTGGCGCAGGTCGAACATCTTGCTTCCCCGAGTCTCAAGTCCTTTTCGATCTCAATTTTAGCCTAACCAGTCTTGGACAGTCTGACCAGCGGAGGTGATACTCGGCCATCCCAACCAAAGGAGACCGCCATGCAGTTCTTTGCCCTTCTCACCCGCAACACCGCTGAGTTTACCGATGCCGATTTCGCCCCACTTCTGCACAGCGAGGCCGAACAGCGGCGCACGCTCTACGCCGAGGGCGCGGTCCGCCAGGTCTGGAACCGAGGCGACATCCCGGGCAGCGGCATGATGTTCGAAGCCGGCAGCGACGCCGACGTGCGCGGCCATCTCGCCACCTTGCCGCTGGTGAAGGTGGGGATGATGGACATCGCCGCCATCGTGCCGCTTAACCCTTACCCTGGGTTCGGCCCGAAGCGTTGAGAGGGCGCAATCCGGTGGCGGCGAAGGCGTCACCACCGGATTGACCTCAGTGATCGACAGACTGTGATCGGCCGTCAAGAAACCGTCACACGAAACCGGGTTCGCCCGTGCTAGACATCAAGGGTCAGGCGGCCGCCATGCGGTGCCATGTTCGAAACCTGCATCTGGCACCGCGCCCATGGATATCGCTCTCGCCCCGGAAGGCACCGACCTGTCGCCTTACATGCCCGATGAGCACGGGTTGTTCTTCATCTATCACTTCACCGCAGAGGGCGTGCGAACCAGGGACGCAGTCGCCGCACGCTGGACTTGGCGCAGCTATCAGATCACCGACTTGCACGCACGCCAGGAGATCGGCGCCGAAAGGGCTTTGCCGGGGCCGGTGCGCGACGCCTTCCTTGCCCCGAGCCATGGCTGCCACATCGACTTCGAGGATGGCTGGCTCTATGGCGATCTGCCGGATCTCAGGCACGACTTTTCGGAGGCGCGCGGACTCGTCCATTTCCGCTTCGCCTTCAACGACACGATGCTGATCGGCGCTCGCAAGCAGCCGCTGGAATCGATCGACGCCGTCCGCAAGGCGGTGGAAAATGGATCGCGGAAATTCCGCTCGCCGGCGGAACTGATCGAGGCGGTCACGGGCCAGTCGCTCGACGGCATGTCGGCCGAGCTCCGCAAGCTGGGCGACACGCTCGACGGCATCGAGGACCGTGTCGTGCGCGATGCATGGCACAATGAACGACAAGCGCTGGTCGAGGCGCGCCGACAATTGGTGGTGATCCATCGGCAGATGGCGACGATCACCAATCTGTTCCGGCATCTCGATCATTCGCATCGCAACGAGCTGCCTGACCCGATCAACGACATGGCGGTCAGGCTCTCGCAACGGGCGCATACGCTCTATCATGACGGCGAGCAGTTGCAGGCGCGCACAAGGCTGTTGCAGGACGAGCTGATGGCCAAGCTGACCATGCAGTCGAACCAGCTCCTCTATGTTCTCTCTGTCATGACAGCAGTGCTGTTGCCGATGACCATCATCTCGGGCCTGTTCGGCATGAATGTCGGCGGCCTGCCGTTGGTCAACACGCCGATGGGGTTTTGGGTGGTGTCGGCGGTATCGCTTGTTATCGCCGCGGCTACCTATCTGTTCGTCCGACGACTCGGTCGGGGGATGTGACGTCAGTACCTTTCACGCCGAGGCGCGAAAATCCTCGAGGACGGTGCCGGCGGCAGCGACTTCCGCTTCATGGTCGGGCTCGCGCCAGGTCTCGGCAAGGCCCGCCGCATACCATTCGCACATCGCCGGCAAGGCAAGCAACTGCGCCGGATAGGCGGTGGCAGCCCCTCCGAAAACGAGCCCGTAGGACTGTGCCCGAAACGCCACTGGGGCAAAGAAGGCGTCGACGGCGGTGAAATGAGGACCGGCGAGAAACGGTCCGCCGAAACGGGCAAGACCATCGTTCCAGAGATCGCCGAGGCGAAAGAGATCCTGCTTCAGCGCATCGGACATCGGAAACGGCTTTACGCGCAGGCCGCAACTCATTGGGCATGAACCGCGCAGTGCGGTGAAGCTCGAATGCATCTCAGCGGCGGCCGAGCGTGCCCAGGCGCGCGCCTTGGCCTCGACGGGCCAAACGCCATGGTGGCGCTCCGCCAGATACTCGGCGATGGCCAGTGAATCCCAGACCGCCCAACCGTCGTCGATCAGGCACGGCACCCGGCCGCTGGGCGAGAACGACCGGTAGAGCTCCCAGCTCGATCCGGTCGGGAATGGCGTAAGCTGCTCCTCGAATGGGATATCCAGCTCTCGCATCAGCACCCAGGGCCGCAGCGACCATGAGGAATAGTTCTTGTTGGCGATGTGCAACAGGTACATCGAAACTCCTTACCGGGCAGAAACCTTGCGCGCTGTCGTCAACATCGACCAGGAATAGACCGCCAGTGCGGCCCAGATCAGTGCGAACGCTACCGCCTGAGTGGTGCCGAAAGGCTCGTCGAAGATCAGCACTGCGATCAGGAACACCATGGTAGGCGCGATATATTGCATGATGCCGATGGTGGAGAGGCGCAACAGCTTGGCGCCGAAGGCGAACAACAGCAGCGGTACCGATGTGATCGGACCGCAGCCGATCAGCAACGCCGTATCGGCACCGCTACTGGATACGATGTGGTCCTGTCCGGTCGCGATCAGATAGATGATGTAGCCAAGGGCCGGCACCGACAGCAGAAGCACTTCGAGCAAAAAGCCCTGACTCGGGCCGATCGGCAAGGTCTTGCGGAAGAAGCCGTAGGCGGCGAAGGAAAACGCCAGCGCCAGCGACACCCAAGGCAGCTTGCCGCCTTCGATGGTCAGCACGGCGACGGCGACGGCGGCCAGCACCACTGCCGCGATCTGCAGACGATCGAGCCGCTCGCCAAGCAACAGCGCGCCGACGACGACGCTGACCAGCGGGTTGATGTAATAGCCGAGCGCGGTCTCGACGGTGCGGTCGACGGCGATCGCCCAGACATAGATGCCCCAATTGACCGAGATCAACGCCGCCGTCAGTGCGGCCATGGCGATGGTGCGGGGTGAGCGAAGTGCCGCCTTGAAGTCGGCTGTGCGGCCGGCCCAGACCAGCACGGCGGCGGCGATCGGCACCGACCAGACGATGCGGTGGGCAATGACTTCGGCGAGCGGCAGATGCGCCACGCCCTTCATGTAGAAGGGCAGCATTCCCCACAGCAAATAAGCGCCCAGTGCAAGCAGGAATCCGCGACGGGCCTTGGAATCAGCGTCCAGGGTAATTGCTTCAGTGGCCATGGCCCAAGGCTATGGCCCAGCCATCTTGCCAAGACCATCGCAAAGTTCTGATGGATCAATGGACTTTCGCTGATGGTTCAACCCTACTCGGCCGCCACCAGTCCCGCCATTTCGCGGTTCTTCATCAGCTTGTAGACGATCGAATCCATCAGCGCCTGGAACGAGGCGTCGATGATGTTTTCGGAAACGCCGACCGTCCACCAGCGCGCGCCGGTGCCGTCATGCGATTCGATCAGAACGCGGGTGATCGCCTCGGTGCCGCCATTGAGGATACGCACTTTGAAGTCGGCGAGCTCCATGTCGGCGATCTCGCCCTGGAATTTGCCGAGATCCTTGCGCAGCGCGATGTCGAGTGCGTTGACCGGGCCATGCCCCTCGGCCACCGACATCTTCTCCTCGCCGTCGACCAGCACTTTGACGATCGCTTCGGAGACCGTCTTCAACTGGCCGTTGGCGTCGAAGCGGCGCTCGACCATGCAGCGGAACGAGGTGACGTTGAAGAATTCCGGCAGGCCGTGCAGCATCTTGCGCGCCAGAAGCTCGAAGCTGGCGTCGGCGCCCTCATAGGCATAGCCCTCGGCCTCGCGTTCCTTGACTACCGATATCAGCGCGTCGAGCCGGTGATCGTCCTTCGGCACGTCGATGCCGCGCCGCTTCAGTTCGGCGAGGAAATTGGCCTTGCCGCCCTGGTCCGAAACCATGACGCGACGGCGGTTGCCGACCGTTTCCGGAGGCACATGCTCATAGGTCGCCGGCTCCTTGGCCAGCGCCGAAGCATGGATGCCGGCCTTGGTCGCGAAGGCGGAAGCGCCGACATAGGGCGCTTGCGCTTCCGGCGCGCGGTTCAAGAGTTCGTCGAAGGCCCGCGACAGGCGCGAAATGCCGGTCAGCGCCTCGGTCGAAATGCCCGTCTCGAAACGATCGGCGAAGGCCGGCTTCAGCGCCAGCGTCGGCACGATCGAGATCAGATTGGCGTTGCCGCAGCGCTCGCCGATGCCGTTGAGCGTGCCCTGGATCTGGCGCACGCCGGCCTCGACCGCAGCCAGCGAATTGGCCACGGCCTGGCCAGTGTCGTCATGGGCATGGATACCGAGATGATCGCCTGACATACCGGACGAAATAACCTTCTCGACGATAGCGCGGACTTCCGACGGCTGCGTGCCGCCATTGGTGTCGCACAGCACCACCCAGCGCGCGCCGGCATCATAAGCGGTCTTGGCACAGGCCAGCGCATAGTCGGGATTGGCCTTGAAGCCGTCGAAGAAATGCTCGCAGTCGACCAATGCTTCCTTACCTGCGGCGATCGCCGCCTCGACGGAGGCCTTGATGGCGTCGAGGTTCTCTTCGTTGGTGCAGCCGAGCGCGATACGGACGTGATAATCCCAGCTCTTGGCGACGAAGCAGATGGCGTCCGACTTAGATTGCACCAGTGAGGCAAGGCCGGGATCGTTGGACGCTGATACCCCTGCCCGCTTGGTCATGCCGAACGCGACGAATTTGGCCCGCGCCGTACGCTTCTCCTGGAAGAAGGCGGTGTCGGTCGGGTTGGCGCCGGGATAGCCGCCCTCGACATAGTCGATGCCGAAGGCGTCGAGCAGTTTTGCAATAGCGATCTTGTCCTCGACGGAAAAGTCGATGCCCGGCGTCTGCTGGCCATCGCGCAGGGTGGTGTCGAAGAGATAGAGGCGTTGTTTTTTCATAGTCCCGTGGGCGCTTGAACGCCCCCCTCTGGCCTGCCGGCCATCTCCCCCTCAAGGGGGGAGATTGGCAGCTTCGTATCCCACCCTTTTCCTGCAACGCTCGAGATTTGCGAAGGCCTCGATGAAAGCCAATCTCCCCCCTTGAGGGGGAGATGTCCGGCAGGACAGAGGGGGGTGAGGCTTGGCATCATCATTTGCCTGCAAACCGATCCGTCGCCCGGATCAGTTGATCCAAAATCCCCGGCTCCGAATACGCATGACCGGCACCCTCGATCAGGTGGAAATCCGCCTTCGGCCAGGCCTTGTGCAGCGCCCAGGCGTAGCGCGCCGGGCACGGCATGTCGTAGCGGCCATGGACGATGGTGCCGGGAATATCCGCAAGCTTGTGCGCGTCGCGCAGCAGCTGCCCTTCCTCGAGCCAGCCGGCATGGACAAAATAGTGGTTTTCGATGCGGGCGAAGGCGATGGCGTATTCGTCCTCACCAAACGGCCCGCTGGTCTCCGGCTCCGGCAACAGTGTGATGGTCTCGCCTTCCCACAGGCTCCACGCGCGCGCTGCCTCGATCTGCGCCTTGCGATCGCTGCCGACCAGCCGCTTGCGGTAGGCGGCCATCATGTCGCCGCGCTCGGCCTCAGGGATCGGCGCCAGGAACCGCTCCCATTTGTCCGGGAACATTTCAGAGACGCCGAACTGATAGTACCATTCGAGCTCGGCGCGCGTCAGTGTGTAGATTCCACGTACCACCAGTTCGCTGACCCGTTCGGGGTGCGTTTCGGCATAGGCGAGCGCAAGCGTCGAGCCCCAGGAGCCGCCGAACACCAGCCATTTGTCGAAGCCGGCCATCTCGCGCAGCCGTTCGATGTCGGCGACCAGATGCCAGGTGGTGTTGGCTTCGAGCGAGGCATTGGGAGTCGATTTTCCGCAGCCGCGCTGGTCGAACAGGATGACGTCGTAGAGCTTCGGGTCGAACAGCCGCCTGTGTTTGGGCGAGATGGTACCGCCCGGCCCGCCATGCAGGAACACCGCCGGCTTGGCGCCCTTGGTGCCGGAACGCTCCCAGTAGACCTGATGGCCGTCGCCGACATCGAGCACGCCGGAATCGAACGCCTCGATTTCTGGATAAAGAATACGCAATTGACTGCTCATAGCTGCAAACCTTTGGTCGGCCAGTCCGCTGTTTCATGGTCGGGGTGCTGGAAGGAGATGATGGATTCCTGCCGGGCGTAATAGTCGGGATCCTGGTGGACGGGCTGATCGAAGATCGTCTCCACCCAGGGCAGCCGCGCGGCGTAGTTGACCTGGATCTGCGGTGCCAGATCCGAACGGTCGTCGAAAGCGCCGATGGCGATCTCAAGTCCGCCAGGCTGCCGATAGGTCAGCGGCGTCCCGCAGCGGGCGCAGAAACCACGATCGATGTTGACCGACGACTGGAAATAGCTCGGCTCTTCATGGGTCCATTCGACGCCATCCCTGGGCACCGTGACCAGCGCGCCGAAGAACGAGCCGAATTGCTTCTGGCACATGCGGCAATGGCAGATGGACGGACGGCCGAGCGCCCCATGAATGCGGAAACGGACGGCGCCGCATTGGCAGCCACCAGTTCTTACCTGATCGGTCATGGCTTTTCCTTTGGCGGCCATTGTTCGGTGTCGTGGTCGGGATGCTGGTAGGAGACGAGATCGGCCAGATAGGGGGCTGACGACATGTCGGCCATCGTCTCCTCGCCCGGCAATTGCGGAATGGTGTCGACATAGGGCAGCTTTGCCTCGGTGCCCCATTGAATCAGCGGCACGATCTCCGCCGGATTGTCGAACGCACCGATGGCGAGGCCGACGCCATCCGGCGCGGTGAAGGTCAGCGGCGTACCGCAATCGGCGCAAAAACCACGATCGACATGGTTGGACGAGCGAAAATATTTCGGCTCACCACGGGTCCAGTCGAGCTTCGCGCCGCGCACCGAAACCAGCGGCGCGTAGAACGAGCCGAACGCCTTCTGGCACATGCGGCAATGGCAGATCGAAGCGTCTCCCAACGCGCCTTCGACGCGAAAGCGCACCGCGCCGCATTGGCAGCCGCCGGTGTAGATCGGCCGGTTGTCGAGGCTCATCGCCGCTCACTCCGGGGCATGGCAGACGGCTTCGACATTGTTGCCGTCGGGATCGAAGACGAAAGCGCCGTAATAGTTCGGATGATAGTGCGGGCGCAGCCCTGGCCCGCCATTGTCCTTGCCGCCGGCGGCAAGCGCCGCGGCATGGAAGGCATCGACCTCGGCGCGGCTGCGCGCGGTGAAGGCGACGTGCTGGTGGTCTCTCGGCTTGTCCTTGCCGGTACTCAGCCAAAACACCGGCCGGTCGCGGCCATAGCCACCGACCTTGGCGCCGCCGGTGTATTCCAGCGGCACCATGTAGAGGAGCGCGGCACCTAACGGCGCCATCGCCTTGTCATAGAAAGCCTTCGAAGCGTCGAAATCGGCAACGGTGATACCGAGATGGTCGATCATGGAACGGACTCCCTTGCTGGTTCGCTCGCCGGCACTTCGGCGCCGGCCAGACCGGCCTCGATCACGACGTGCTGGCAGACATTGTCGATATCGCGAATGACGTCGTCGTTCCAGAAGCGCAGGATGGTCCAGCCCAACGCTTCAAGCCTAGCAGTCCTCGTGGCATCGGACGCCGAAGCTTCGGCCTGAGCATGCTGAGACCCGTCCAATTCGATGATCAGCTTCTTGCTGGAGCAGGCAAAATCGACGATGTAGCCGGCGATCGGCATCTGGCGTCGAAACGCCAGCCCCATGAGCCGGTGTGCGCGGATCTCATTCCAAAGTTTCAGTTCGGCATCGGTCATAGCTTTGCGCATCTTGCGCGCATTGTTGCGGTTGTTGGCAGGCACTGGATAATGCGTCATCGCAGATCGCCCCCCTCTGTCCTGCCGGACATCTCCCCCTCTTGGCAGGGCTGTCCGGGGAAAGTTTTGAGTGAATCGAAATGCCGCATGTGCATGCCCCGTAAAACGGGGTTTGTCCGTCTTCTCTCTGGTTGTCGA
>NZ_JAMYQF010000091.1:0-15502 GCF_040320745.1 Mesorhizobium sp. M0621
TACGTTGTCGTCGCCTGCGTCATTTGTTAAAAACACACATCCAACAAGACATAACCACCTCCATCCCCCCGCGGTTTCCGCTCCTCCCACGTTTATAGGCCAAAAATTTCCAACGGGGGGGCCGCCCCGGGGGGCGCCGACGAGAAAGAATGTACGACCAGCGTTACTGCTGCACTGTGAAGCTACCGTCCCATTTCCCACGGGGACAGCGGATGATTAGAGAAATCTCTGCTTAGTAGTCGCCGTTGTAGTACCGGTCGTCGCAAGGTGCCGTGTAGATGCGGCCGTAGCGGTCCTGATAGCGGCAGAGTTGCTCGCCGCGGCGCTGCGGGGTGGTGGCTGAGCCGACGACGGCGCCGAGCAGGGCACCGCTGGCCGCGCCGATGACCGTGCTCTTGGTGTTGCCGCCGATGGCCTGGCCGACGAGGGCGCCGCCGGCGCCACCGATCAGCGCGCCGGTTCCGGCCCGCTGCTGGCCCTCGGTCTGCGCGCAGCCCGCCAGTGCTGCGGTCATCAGCACGGCGGCGATGGCTTTGTGAAAGTTCATGTGAGTCTCCCTTGAATGCCTGAAATCCCTATCGTTCGTCCCGTGCGGTCGCATTGCGGCGGAACGGGGGCACGGGGCCTCACGATATAAGACATCGTTTCTCGGGCGTTGATAGAAACCCTGCCGGCTATTTTTCGACCCTCTCGTTGCGTGGCAACAAAGCCTCATTCGATACAAAGTGTAGGTCAATGTGTAACGGGATTGAAGCGTCATGCCGCTAGGCTTGCCGGTTCAAGCGGACGTTCAATCTGCCTTTTAGGCGCTGAATGATGGAACAGGCCCACACGGCCCGTCGACCTGCTGAGAACGCACAACGCGTGCGCGCAGCTCAGTACGTGCGAATGTCCACTGACCACCAGAGCTACTCGATCGACAATCAGAAGGATGCAATCCGTCAATTCGCGGAGGCGATGAACTATGACATCGTAGCCACATACGAGGACGCCGGTCGCAGCGGCTTGAACCTTGAGGGTCGCGCTGGCCTGCAAAGGCTGTTGGCGGACGTTGAGACGAAAAACGCGGATTTCGAAATCGTCATCGTCTACGACGTGAGTCGCTGGGGGCGATTCCAGAACCCCGATGAGAGTGCGTCGTACGAGTACCGGTGCCGTGTTGCCGGCGTGCGGATTGAATACTGTGGCGAACAGTTTGCGAACGATGGCAGCATCGGATCAGACCTGCTCAAGGCGATAAAGCGCAGCATGGCCGCCGAGCATAGCCGGGTCTTGTCGGTCAAGGTGTTTGTCGGCCAGTGCAGGCTCATTCAAATGGGATATCGGCAAGGAGGGTCGTCCGGTTTGGGCCTGAGGCGCCAGCTTGTCGACAAGCATGGGCGTACAAAGACGATGCTCGTTCTCAAAGAGTACAAGAGCCTCCAGACGGATCGGGTCATCCTCGTGCCTGGACCACCCGATGAAATTGCGACGGTCCGCTGGATCTATGATCAATACGTGAAGGCTGGTCGGACCGAGCTTCAAATTGCGCGGTCGTTGAATGCCAAGGGAGTGGTCACCGATCTCAATCGATCATGGAAACGCGAATCCATTCATCAGATACTCAGCAACGAAAAATATGTGGGCAACAACGTCTGGAATCGCCAGTCATTCAAGCTCAAGCAAAGGAAGGTGACAAACGATATCTCCCAGTTGGTGCGGGCCGATGGCGTCTTTGAACCCATTGTTGACCGCAGACTTTTCGAACGGGCTCAAGCCAGAGCCGACGCCCGCTCATCTAAGATGAGCAACGATCAGATGTTGGTTGTGCTCGCCGAACTTCTGAAGAGGCGCGGTACCCTCTCGGGCCCGATCATTGACGCGGCGGCTGGCTGTCCGCCAAGCAGCCGCTACAGGAAAAAATTCGGCAGTCTGCTGCGAGCCTACAAGCTTGTTGGATACGATCCATCTCAGAACTATCAGTTTCTTGATATAAGAAGGCGGCTTCGTGAGATCTTCGAAGAAGTCGTCCAAACGATAATCGCGACCATTGAACGGGCTGGCGGATCCGCAGTGCGTCAGAGCGGTCTCGGCGTGCTTCGCGTCAACGATGAATTCACTGTTTCCGTTGCGATGGGTCGCTGTCGCAACACGCCATACGGCTATCCTCATTGGGTGGCCCCTGCGGAACGGGGCACCGCTGCGGACGTGAAAGTGGCCATTCGCATGAGCCCGGATAACCAGACGATCCTGGATTATCTGATTACGCCAGCAAATGAGATTGGCGGAAAGCCCTTAAACCGCGCCTTGAACAAGAGACTGGAATTCAACGCTTTCTTCTTCAAATCGCTGGATCCGCTGTTCGCCTTAGCCGAACGCAACGCCATCACGGCCGCACGCTGATGGACAACACCAACAGACGAATCTCGCTCCTGCGCCTGGACGCGATCAAAATTACCAGCCCGCGCACGCGCGGCAAAAAATCCTTCCAGGATATTGTCGACAGCATCAAGAGCGTCGGCCTGAAGCGTCCCGTCACGGTGACGAAAAGAGATGTCGATGAAGGCGCCTTCACGCACGATCTGGTGTGCGGCCAGGGGCGGATCGAGGCCTTCAGGTTGCTTGGCCAGGCCGAGATTCCCGCGTTTGTGATAGAGGCAACCAAGGCCGAGGCGCTGGTCAAAGGGTTGGTGGAAAATTGTGCTCGCCGGTATCATACCGCCTATGACCTTCTTCGCGATATCGGTCGGATGAAAGAAAGCGACTATTCGGACGCCGAAATCGCAGCAAAGATCGGTCTTTCGACCGAATATGTCAGAGGAATTGCACGCCTCCTGTCGCAAGGCGAACAGCGCCTGCTGCGGGCAGTCGACTCCGGCCAGATCCCGCTGTCGGTAGCAGTCGATATTTCCACCGCCGATGAGCCCGGGATCCAGGCGGTTCTTCAGCTTGCCTATAAAAAGAACCAGCTGCGGGGTCATAAGCTTGTGATAGCTCGCCGCTTGATTGAGAACCGCCGCAGGCGGGGGAAAGGCTTGGGTACGTTCCTGCCAGACCGCACGAAGACTCCTTCAGCGTCAGCGTTGATCAAGGCTTTCAAAGCGGACACCGACAGAAAACGCATCCTGGTCCGGAAAGCGGATGCAACGCGAAATCGCCTGCTGTTTGTGACCCACGCCTTGCGGCAGCTCATGGCAGAAGAGGCATTCCAGGACCTTCTTGCGGCGGAAGGACTGGACACCCTTCCACGAAACCTGGCGGCCAGGATCAGCAGAGTTGAGCCCGCATGACCACAAAGCACCCTACAATTCCGGACATAAAATCCGCTTTTGAGCGCGATACAATTCGCCTTCGGCTTGAAGACATCCAGCCGCTTCACCTGTTCACCGAAAGCGCCAGGGAAACTCCGAAATACCAACAGGTCAGGTCGTCGATTCGCGAGATCGGACTTGTGGAACTGCCAGTGGTCGCCAGGGACAAAGACACGCCGGGAAAGTACCTCCTCGTCGACGGCCACATGCGTATCGAGATCTTACGCGAGATAGGGGTTGCTGAGGTTGAGTGTTTGATCGCCAACGATGACGAGGCATTCACCTACAACAAACGGGTGAGTCGGCTCGCGACGATCCAGGAACACTTCATGATCCTGAAGGCCATCGACAGCGGCGTCCCTGAAGAGACCATCGCGAGGACCCTGAATGTCAACATCGCCCAAATCAGGCTCAAAAAACATCTGCTGAAAGGGATATGTCCGGAAGCGGTCGACATGCTCAAGGACCGCTTCGTCCCGACCAACACATTCATCGAACACGAAAGCTGGCCGCCATGCGCCAGATCGAGGCGGCGCAACTGATGATCGCGATGAACAAGTTCTCGATCAACTACGCAAAGTCCCTGGTCGGCGCGACCCCGCAATCACAGCTTGCCGATACGTCGCAGCCGAAAAAGCTAGCCGGGCTGAGCGACGCGCAAATCGCATTGATGGAGAATGAATCGACCAAACTCGACAAAGAATACCGGCTTATCGAGGAGAGCTACGGATCTGACCATCTGGACCTGGTGGTGACCACTGGGTATCTTAGCCGGCTGCTAGAGAACGCCTGCGTTGTTCGATATCTCGCGCAGAGTTTCCCGGAGATTCTTTCCGAATTTCAGAAAATGACCGAGCCAAATCGAGTCTCGGGACTTAGCCCTTCAAGGGAATCCTCGGCCCACGGATTGTGAAGCAAACATCGTCGCTTCGCACGACGACTCTGATCTCTGGCGCTGATGTCCCAGGCGCTGGCAGGGCTCCAGATGAAGGCGGACAGTTGCAGGTTAATATCCAAGCAAATGCCGTAGCCCGATGATCGGCAGATAGACGCTCCACACAAGGCAGAGAACAACTGCCAAGACGACTGCTGCAAAAGGAGCCCATTCTTGCCAAACCTTCACGGCTCGCGATGATATGGTATCCAAGGAAGTGTTCATCGTTTTGCGCCAGACTCTGTTTGGAAAAACCCGAAATGGTAGACCACGAGTTCATGCATCGAATGGTTGGATTGTTGCCAGAAAGGGTGCCCGCCGGCAAGATGACGCTTGCCGCCTTTGTATATGCAATGATCATATGTGCTGTCGGTGGATGGGCTTACTCCAGCGCCACCGAGCCGGTCGTGTTTCTCAGTTGAAGGACGAAGTGGCGTCGTATAACAGACGCATGGGTCTAGATGAAAATTCGAATCCTCTGGGCCAAGTGGTTCTATGCCAGGAGCTTGGCGGGCTGCTCGACGATTGTCAGAAACTCAGCCGGTGACCTGGCGCGAATTCGCAGCGTCAAGAAAATAGGCTGTTGATCAAACGGATTCGACAACAAAGTGCAGAAGGTGCATGCTTCCGTTTGGTGTCGGGGACCTACATGCATTGGCTTTTGTATTTTTCTACAATGGTGGCGGCCGACTATTTGAACAACTACGCCACGGTGACCTTGGCGTCAGGCGACGGCAACCACGCAAACATACTTTTGCAGACAGTCGACCCGTTCAACCCGAACAGCAACAACACCCACATCGAGGGCGACGTTGCCCGCGCCGTGGCTGCCTTCAACGCGTATCGGCGGGTGGCGTCGGCCGGCGGCGCAGACTTGGACTGCGCAGGCGGCAAGGGAAACAATCCGGTCGTGGCCGGTCCCGTGCAAATTTCTGGCGCTGATACAAACCGCCTGGTCCCAGATCACGACGGCGCGGGCTGCGAGTGAAATAAGTTGGACAAGTCTCGCTACGACAATCGGTCGGATCAGTGGCGCAAACGGACAGGCGAACAGCGTCGGCGCGCACGCCTGCGGGCAACTGTCCCGAAGCGCCTGGTCTTCGTAACAGTGGCGGCGATGTCAGCCTGTGTGGCGCAATTCGCCATGCAGCACAGTGAAGGCGCCCCCGACCTGAACGTCTCCCGCTGGATTGGACGATCGCCGGAGGCGATCGCCGGAGTCGCCTCCGTCATTGATGGCGACACTATCGAGATCCACGGGCAGCGCATCCGCCTCAACGGCATAGACGCCCCCGAGTCGGCCCAACAATGCGATGACGCCAAGGGCTTTCGCTACCGGTGCGGTGCGAAGGCCGCGGCAGCGCTCGATGGGTTCCTGGCCGCCTCTCGACCGATCGCATGCACCTTTGTCGCGTGGGATCGCTACAACCGCTTTGTGGGTGACTGCAGGCGTGCCGATAGCGCCAGCGTCGCCGCCTGGATGGTCGAGCACGGCCATGCGCTCGACTGGCCCAAATACAGCCGTGGCGCCTATACAGGGCAGCAGGCGAAGGCAGAAGCAGCGAAAGTCGGGCTGTGGGTGGGAAAGTTCCAACTACCGTGGGAATGGCGCGCTGGGCATGGAGACGATGCCCGACCGGCGGTGAGCCAACCACAAGGTATCATCCGCCGTCAACACGTAGCGCAAAGCTATACCTGCCAGCCACGTCGAACCTGTTCTCAGATCGGTTCGTGCGATGAGGCAAGTTGGTATCTCAGCAACTGCCCCTGGGGCGGCAAGCTCGACCGAGACAGGGACGGCATTCCGTGTGAAAGCTTGTGCTAGGGGGGACTCATGACGGCCACTAAGTCTGGCGTTCTGAAAAAGGCAGCTCAAGGGTTGTTGGGACTGGTCGCCGGTATTGTAGCTGGGTGCAGTTCGATCGACTTTCAGAAGCTAACCACAGGCAAGCTATCCGGAAGCCTCTTCGTCATGTGGGTTGGCGAGGGTAACAATTCGGGTGACGGAAATTTCCTGTTCGTGCCCGACCCACGAGATCCGTTGATTTTCCATCGTGCAGATCCGTCTTCTCCGGGAGGCACAATCCAGCCCGGTCTCATGTACACGGATGGTGGTTCGATCCCGAAGATCGCCCAAGTCTTCAAGGGTCTGTCGCCTTGGGGCTACGCGCCGGCTTACATGATCCACGATTGGGTGTTTATCGCTCACCACTGCATAGTAGATGGCAGCACCGAGAACCGGTTCGACCAAGTTCGCAGAATCGAATTCGACGATTCATCCGCAATTCTTGGCGAAGCGATCAAGGCATTGATCACGGCACGACAGGTGGCTCCCGACGACGTGGCACCAGGCGCGATAACTGCTGCCGTCGGAAGCGCGGTTGCCAAGAACCTCTGGGATGAGAAAGGAGCGTGCAAGTCCTTGCAGGTCAGCGCGAAGGACATCGTTGCCGCAGAGGCTGCGATTCCAGGGTCGACCACCAAGGAGCAGAACTTGAGAACCTTCCAGGTCCCGGAGACGATCGGACCTGCGGTTGCAGGGGCAAAGCCCGCCAAGATCGTGGCCCGCGTGACATTCTGAGTTGTACTCCGCCGAAGGGGTTCGGCGGGTCTGAGTAATTGGGTGTTGGGGGACTAAAATGAGAATGGGTAGGCGAACCGCGGTTTCGGCTGCGGTGGCCCTGGCGTTTGTGAGCGCCTCGTGCACGACATCGCAACAGGCGCTAACCAAGAACCCGAATGCTGTCAGCGCTTCGGCTCTCTGCAGGACATTGGCATCAACGAAGGATGGGAAATTTCAGCAGGATCTTTACGCCGAACTGGTGCGCCGATCGATGACGATTGATCAGTGCACCGACATGATTAGGAAGCAGAACCAGGCGATAGCTGCAGGTATTGCGATCGCTGCGATAGGCGCAGCCGTTGCGGTATGCTCGAACAACGACTGCGGCGGTGGTGGATACGCAAGGCCGAACTACTACGAGGGCGCAGATTGGGACGAATTCTACGATCCATATCCCCAGCTCGTTTGGGCTTGCCGCAACATCGCCACTGGCCAGTTTGTCGATTACAGCAATTGCTATGGCAAAGCGCAGACAGATTGGCGCTGGCCTGCAAAGTACGCCTATTGAGACACGCTTCGTCGTCGCTGGTCCAAATGCGCGAACCGCGTGCAGCGCCGCCATTCAGGAGGCGGTCGCGGGCGTGTCAGCGCGCTAACGGCAGCTTTCGGGACCACCGTCACGCTCACTGAACGGCGGAGAACGAGGCGCAGAGCGGACCTGTATCGAAGTCATTTGCTCCCTTCTCGCACGGTTTCCACCGTCAGCGATCCAGCCGGCAGGGCCTTCAAGAGCCCTGTCTCGGGTTTGGTGAGATGGATCCATGCCGCCCAATCCTCCGGGCGCAGCACCACAATCTGGCGATTGTGTATGGGCGCAACGTCCGGACCGGGTTCTGTTGTCAGCATCGCGAATGTGGGTGGCTTGTTGCCTTCGCCATCGCGCCACAATCCGGCGATCGCCATGAACGGGGCGCCCATGCTTCGCCTTTGGAGACTTCTGTCCGGTGAATTCGAAGAAAGCCGATCGTTAAAGATTGGCCCGCCTTTGGGACCGGACGGCTGAAATGAAAAGGTCATCCGCGCCAGCTCAATCGCCTCACCGGCAGCGCGCATGACGAGAGCGGGGTCATTGATGCGAATATCGTCCGCCTGCGGCAAATCCAGTTCGGTCTGATGGCTGGGAATGTTGAGCACTAGCGATTGCATCATCCGGCAGTACTCGGCCCAGGCGATATGCTGCTCGTAATCATTGCACATTGGTCTCTCCTTCGCGCAGCCGATGGTATGGCTTCGCCGTCCAATCTAAGGTCCAAGGCTGAAACGGAAAGGCTTCGCGCCAGCGTCTAGGTCGGCCGCCTTGACGGGCCGAACCACGTTGCTCCATCAGAGTAAAAGAGCTGCTGCCTCCGCTGTGACGGGTTGAAGCTCGAGAGAGAGGCCCTCGGCGATCCGTCATGGAGATCAGCCATGAGCAATATTGAAGTTCTGGACGCGATGCGTGACGAAAGCGGCGGCTATAAAGTCGATGTCGGTCGGGGACAGAAGATTGGCCGGGTGTCGTCGGAATGGTTTTTCCGTCCAGATGACGAGCGGTTTCTTTCCTTGTCGGATCTGTCCGCGTCCGTGCGGACCCGCAGCAAAGATAGCAGGACACGGACAGTGGAGAGAGCGGCGGTTCATGTCGAAGCCAGCCGCGACAACGCCGAGCGCCTGACACTTGTTCTGCCCGGAGCGGCCGACCCACTCTCGCCGACCCACTGGAGCTTTGGGCAACTTGCTGGTCTGGTTGGCGCGCCAGCGACCTACCTTCGCCAACTGCCCGCTTCGCTTGCCGGCATCAACCTGCAATTTGGCTTGGCCTCACACCGCGCCGAGCAGATCAAGACGCTTGAGACAGCCAACGGACGCGTGGAACTGCGCGCCCTTACCGGTCCTGACTATGGGCGTTATCTAAACAGTCAAGCTGTCTCACCGGCTTTTCACTGATCCCTTTCCACCGATGTTGAGCCTGACGCCGCCCGCAAGCGGGTGGCGATCCCGTGCGCTCGCGTCGCTCCCAAGGAGCTATACGATGCCTTCCAGGATGCAGTCCGGAGCGCGTGCCGATGTTTACACGCGCGTCACTGCCGAGATCGTAGCGGCAATCGAGCAAGGTGCAGGCGAGTGGCGTGCGCCGTGGTTCCACAACGGAACGAGTAGTGCCCGCCCGACCAATGTCGCTTCCGGCAAGCGCTACCGTGGCATCAACACGGTGGCGCTCTGGGTCGCAGCCATGGCCGCTGGCTACAGCGATGGCCTGTGGGGAACCTACCGGCAATGGCAGGCCGCCGGCGCACAGGTGCGCAAGGGTGAACGCTCGACCACCGTCGTGCTGTGGAAGCAGATCGCTTCGTCTGACCCGGCGGATGACGATGACAGCGACGACAGCGGCCACGTTCGGATGTTTGCCCGGGCATTCTCGGTGTTCAACGTCGCGCAGGTGGTCGGATATGAGCTGTCGCCGACGGACGTCCTGCCGGAGAGCGAGCGTCTGGCGCATGCGGAGGCTTTCATCGCCAACCTCGGGATCAAGACCGTGTTCGGCGGTTCGGAAGCTTACTATCTTACGTCATCGGACACGGTGTTCATGCCGGACTTTGCTTCTTTCCGAGACGCCGCGTCGTTCTATGGCGTCTGGCTGCATGAGAACGGCCACGCCTCAGGAGCAAAGCACCGCCTTGACCGCGATCTCTCGGGTCGGTTCGGCTCGGCCGCCTATGCCGCCGAGGAATGCTGCGTGGAGATTCTCAGCGGGCTTGTCCTCGCCGATCTGGGCATTGCCCACCATCCGCGTGCCGATCATGCGGCGTATATTGCCACGTGGATCGAAGTGCTGAAGGATGATCCCCGCGCCATCTTCACTGCGGCCAGCAAGGCGCAGCAAGCCGCCGACTGGATGCACGCGCAGCAGCCTCAGACCAAGGAGCTGGCTGCTTGAGCAGCACCTCACGTCAAGCGGCGGATGAGCTGGACGGAGTTTGGCCGACTGATGGCCGTAATCCATCCTCTGGCGCCAGAGCCCGCCCCGGCAGTTGGCGGAAGGCCTGCGCCGGTCGATGGACCGCGCAACGGCTACGCCGTCCTTCGCGTCGCTGCGGCCCTGCGGATGCGCGGATCCACCTGATGCCGGCGCGAGCGAGCCTCCGCCGCCGGGACGAGCCCCGGCTTACAATGGAGGATATCATGTTGTCACCAGCACATTCATACGCCTACCGCTCACGAAGAGCGCCAACCGTCAGGAGTTCGCCGATGCCAATCTCAACGTCCATCAATCCTGTCTTCGTCTTCGGATCCAACCTTGCAGGTCGTCACGGCAAGGGTGCCGCCCTCTGGGCTCGGCAGCACCGCGGCGCGATCTATGGCCAGGGCGTGGGTCCTCAGGGGAACGCCTACGCGATCCCCACCAAGGACCGTCAGTTGCGTGTGCTCCCGCTGGACGTGATCCGCAGCTACGTTCGCGAGTTCCTGGATTACGCGCATCGGCAGCCTGACCTCCGCTTCGAGCTTACGCCGATCGGCTGCGGTCTAGCCGGATACCGCCCGGATCAAATCGCCCCGATGTTCGCCAATGCTCCAGCGAACGTGATCCTGCCGGACGCCTTTCGCGCAATCCTGGTCGCGGGAGCGCCGCCCAGTTGAAGGACGATCCGCGTGCCATCTTCACGGCCGCCAGCAAGGCGCAGCAGGCGGCAAATTGGATCCATGAGCAGCAGCCGGCAGCCCCTGAAGCCCGTGAGGCGTTATCCGCCGCCACCGATGGGACGAATGCGGGCCAGCCTGCTTCTCCGGTTCTCGCCGACGCGTTGCAACAACGCGCGCACCTGAACCTGCTGGGCGATCACGTTCTCCCGATCGCGCCGCTCCCGCTCCGCGTCAATCTGCGGGGAGCGGGGCTTCTCCCGCTCCGCGTCAATCTGCGGGGAGCGGGGCTTCTCTAGCCGAGACAGCTTCGTTGCCTCGGCCGCCTCCCGCAGTTCGACGAGTATTGCGGGAGCACGGTTCGCGGTTGCCCGGCTGACACCGGCTTCCCGCGCAAGACCAGCGACCGTCAGGTCGCCGTGCGACTTTGACGCATTCCCTGAGACAAGCCGGGTGAGCGCTTCGCGAAGTGCTTGCTCGGTTGAAGTGCTGACTGGCCTCACGATTGCTCCTCCAAAAGCGGAGCGATCAGCTTGATCATTCGATCCCGGTCCTGCCGGATTGCGCTCCGCTGCACGCTCGACAATCGCTTCTCTTCCAGCATGGCCCCGGCATGCGCGATCGCAGCCTGCCACGCCGGCAGGTGACGACGCGTGATGCAGGAGTTCGGGCAGCGGTCAGGGGCGCAGTTCGACAGGATGGGCTCGCTTGCCGAACCCGTAGCGCCGTCGCGGGCTCGAAGAAGCAGTCGTTCAGATAGCCGACGTGCAGCGTGCGCGCGAGGTGAGCGAGCATCGCCTTCACGCGCTTGCCGTCTGCGATCACGCCCGGCAGGGAGCCGATCTCCTGCGCGACACGGTCGATCTCGTGTATGACGCGGGAAGCGCCGGGGCCGGCCAGTCGCTCGCCGCGCTGCGCAGTTTCGTAATGCGCAACGATGTCGTCGAGCTGCCCCAGATGGTGTTCTTGCTCCACCTCCTGGCGGAAGCCGGAAGCCGATGATCCGGCATAGCCGTCGAACATTGCGACAGAGGCATGCTTGTACTGGATCTTGCCGGCGACCACGCCGAACGGCCGGTTGGCGATGCTGCGGTGGTTCGCGGACTCGAGACCAGCGGCGTTCGTCAATGGCATAAGGGCGGCTCGGGAGCGGATCGTCGCCCGTTCGGACGAAGAGCGCGCCGATTTCCTGCGCAAGCGTGGGTTCGGCAAGGCTGAGAGCTCGAAAATCATCGAAACGGTGCTTGGTGAGGAAGGCCGAAAGCCGCAGAGCGTCTTCGACTTTGTCCAGGGCATCACCGCGGTGGCGCGCGACAAAACACATCAGGATGCGCGGCTCGAGCTCGAAGCCAAGGCGAAGAAGCTGCTCGACCACGCGGCCTGATACCGACCCCACGCCTTTCCGGTTCCGGATATTTTCGGCTGTCTGGTTTTGCGGCTCGCCTCTCAGAGTGAGAGGTGGGCTGTAGCTTCATGACGGGTTGGAGGCCGAGAGAGAGGCTTTCGGCCGCCCGTCGCGGAGTGCTTCTCAATGGCTACTGCTGCGAAGAAAATCACCCTGTCGTCGTCGCGCGACATCCCCTTCAATCAACTCGTCATTTCCCAGGCGAACGTTCGGCGGATCAAGGCCGGCGTATCAATCGAAGACCTGGCGGAGGACATTGCCCGGCGAACGCTCCTACAGAGCATCACCGTCAGGCCTGTGCGCGATGCGGACGGCAACGAGACCGGCATGTTCGAAATCCCGGCCGGCGGGCGCCGCTATCGCGCTCTCGAACTCCTTGTCAAGCAGAGGCGCCTTGCCAAGAATGCGCCGGTGCCATGCGTTGTTCGCGAAGGTGGCTTGGCCGAGGAAGACTCGCTCGCCGAAAATATCCAGCGCGCTCCACTGCATCCGCTGGATCAGTTCCGCGCCTTCCTGGCGTTTCGCGAGAAGGGCATGTCGGAAGAGGAAATCGCCGCCAACCAGTTCGTTTCGGTGTCGGTTGTGAAACAGCGACTTCGCCTTGCATCAGTCTCGCCCAAACTCCTCGACGTCTATGCCGACGACGGCATGACCCTCGATCAGCTCATGGCGTTCACCGTCAATGGCGACCATCAACGGCAGGAGCAGGTCTTCGACCGTCTCGCTCAGAGCTACAACAAAGAACCGCACGTCATTCGCCGCATGCTGACCGAGGCAGCAGTGCGTGTTGCTGACAAGCGTGCGCAATTCGTCGGACTCGACGCCTATGCCGAGGCTGGTGGCGTCGTCATGCGTGACCTGTTCCAAGGCGACGACGGCGGTTGGCTGCAGGATATCGGGCTCTTGGAAACGTTGGTTGCGGAGAAGCTCCGGCTGCAGTCTGAGGCAATTTCGGCTGAAGGCTGGAAGTGGATCGATGTTGCTCCGGATTTTCCCTACGGCCACACCTACGGTCTGCGCCGGCTTCGTGGTGAGCAGCCCGCTCTCACCGACTCCGAGCAAGCCGCCCGCGATGCACTCCAAGCCGAGATGGACGGACTGGAGCAGACTTACGCCGATGCCGATGATCTGCCTGAAGAGGTCGACGAACGGCTCGGCGAGATCGAAACCGCAATCAGCGCGCTTGCCGACAGGCCGGAGGTTTTCGATCCCGAGGAAATCGGGCGCGCCGGTGCCTTCGTCAGCATCGACGCATCGGGCAATCTCAAGGTCGAGCGCGGATATGTTCGCCCCGAAGACGAACGTCCGATCGAAACGGAAGCCGATGGCGAAACCGGGGCTGACGCCATCGCGGCGCGAACGGAGCGCGAAGTCGATTGCTCAAGCGCTGAAATCGAGACCGCGTTGGAGCAAGACGAGGACGACGGCCTGAAGCCGATTGCGGACCGTTTGATGACCGAGCTGACTGCCCATCGAACCCTTGCCCTGCGCCACGCGCTCGGCGAGCAGCCCGATGTCGCATTCCTCGCTTCGCTCCATGCCCTCACGCTCCGCGCCTTCTATCGTTACGGCTCGGATACGTGCCTGGAACTGGATCTGAAGATCATCAGTTTCGGCGCGCAAGCGCCGGGCTTGAATGACAGCAGCATGGCTGCCGCAGTCGATGCCCGTCATCAGTCGTGGGTAGCAGTACTCCCGAAAGAGCCTGGCGATCTGTGGGATGCTTTGCAGGCGTTCGAAATAGACAGCCGTCAGGCCCTGTTTGCGCATTGCGTGTCTCTGTCGGTCAACGCAACTTACGAGGCTTACAACCGTCGGCCGCGCGCGTTGGCCCACGCCGACCAACTCGCGCAGGCTGTCGATCTCGACATGGTTGCGGCCGGATGGGTTCCAACAGTCGACACCTATCTCGGCCGTGTCACCAAGGCTCGTATCCTCGCCTCTGTCCGCGAAGCAAAGGGCACGCGTGCGGGCGATCGAATCGAGCACCTGAAGAAGGGCGACATGGCCGAGAAGGCGCAGGAATTGCTCGCGGCTTCAGGATGGTTGCCTGAGCCACTGCGTACGCCCGGTCGCCCAGTCGTGGCAGTCGCTGAACCCTCGTCGACCGCGACCGGCAGTGCGGTCGACCAGCAGGTCGAGGAAATGGCGGAGGGCGGCGGCGAAACGGCTATGGCAGAAACCGAGCGACAGATCGAAGATGAAGCAGCTGAGATCGATACGCAAGCGGTCGCGGCCGAATAGCCAAAGGAGCAATAGGTAGACCCGAGGGCCCGTCGGCAACGGCGGGCCCGTTTTCACTTGGGAGTCCGAAATGCACCATGCCACGGATCTTGCTCGACGGCTGGCCGCACACGCTGAAGCCGTATGCCGCCACTATCTTTCGAACGGCCGCCGCGCGGGTCGTTACTGGCTGGTCGGCGATGTGCGCAACGCGCCCGGTCGGTCGATGTTCGTGCGGCTGCACGGCAGCGAAGCCGGCAAGGGTGCTGCCGGCAAATGGACCGACGCCGCCACCGGCGAACATGGCGACCTCCTCGACGTCATTTCCGAATCTCTTGGCGTGGCGGGCTTCAAGGAAGTCGCCGATGAGGCGCGTCGCTTCTTGTCGATGCCCCAGCCAACGCACAATGCAACAGAACGAATGCGAGCGGTGTCCACTCCTGCAGGCTCCACGGAAGCGGCGCGGCGGCTAGTCTTAATGTCGCAATCGATCTCACGCACGCTTGTGGAGACATATTTGCGTGCACGCGGAATAACGGCCTTGCACGAAACTAAGAGTCTTCGCTTTCATCCGCGCTGTTATTACCGTCGCGACGATGAGGGGCCAACCGAGCTTTGGCCCGCGATGATCGCGACGGTGACCGACCTCAATGGCACGCTCACGGGCGCACACCGCACATGGCTCGATCCGCGTGGTTTTAGCGAGGCCCGTCTAGGCCGGGCGCCGATCGACACGCCGCGGCGTGCTATGGGCGAACTGGTCGGGCACGCGGTTCGCTTTGGTATCGGTTGTGACGTCATGGCGGCCGGTGAAGGCATAGAGACCATGTTGTCGCAACGTTCAGCGCTACCCTCCTTGCCGGCGATCGCAGCCCTGTCAGCGGCACATCTGTCTGCTATCCTGTTTCCTGATACGCTGCGGCGGCTCTACATCGTTCGCGACAATGATCCTGCGGGGGAAGGGGCAATCGCGACCCTCACCGAACGCGCAGGCGCTGCGGGGATTGAGGCGATGGTGCTGACGCCGCAACTCGGCGATCTCAACGAGGATTTGCGTCTGCTTGGTCTCGATGCCCTCACGGCGACCTTGCGGGCCCAGATTGCCCCTCAGGATGTGGCTCGCTTCATGTCGCTGGCAGCCTGACCGGAAAGGGCGGAGAGGCGGGCGGAAAGTCGCGGGTGGGTGTGCCCGCACATGGGGCCTATCGTTGGGGAGGGCCGGCTCACGGCCTTCCAGAGGGCGATCGGGCGTCGCTCGACCCGGACCGGCAATGGCTCTCCCGACTATTTTCCAGCGGCCCTTGCCCCCCACCCGGGGGGCCGGGGGGGGGGGAAGGGGCGGTGCCTGGGGGACCCAAAAATGCGGGGGCGCCCACCGAAACATGAGTTTAGGGCCGGCGGGGGCGGGG
>NZ_JAMYQF010000092.1:0-14012 GCF_040320745.1 Mesorhizobium sp. M0621
GGTGGCTGAAGGGTTTTTTGTCCCTCTTGATCGCTCTCTTCCAACTCCGGCCCAAGCCGGTCGCCGCTTAGAGCGCGGATTGTTCACGGTCGACTATATATTTTCGGATGAACCGCTGAACGGCCCTGCAGATTTTCTGAACCAATGCACTATCGATACGTTGTCAGCTCTAATTGCTGACCTTCTTCAGGGTCGTTAGATTCTGACGCCGGCGAATGCAAAGCGTCGTTGTAGATACGAATATAGTCGTTGGCGACGTTGGATATGCTGTAGCGTTCTCCGAGTTTTTTCGCACTTTTTGCGCATTTCTTGCGCAGCGTATCGGACAGCATGTCTTCCATCGCCGCTTCCAGCAACTGGATGAAGTGATCGGTATCGCGCACTGGATCTATGATGAGGCCGCATGGAGGATGTCCATGCGGAGCAACCATGTGTTCTATCTCTCCCACCCGTGTGGATATGATCGGAGTGCCGACCTGCATGGCTTGGATTATGCACAGAGGAAACGACTCCCCCCCGAAGCGGCTAGGGACGAGCGCCACATCGCTGATCCGGTAGAGTCCGGAAATTCTCGATTGGTAGCCGAGGAAGGTGATGCCTGGCTCCGAGCCGTAGGTACGCTCGTGATGGGTGACTTGCTCGCCATCGCCACACAGTAGCAGGTGTAGTTGCCGCCCGGGATGACGGTCACGAAGTTTGATGAAGGCTGAAATCGATGCCCTCCAGCCTTTGCGCAGAATTCCCCGCGCGACGAGGGTAAATACGACGGCATCGTCGGATATTCCAAGTTCTTTGCGGGTTTGTGGAAAAGGCATGTCGTCATGAGGCATGCCGTTGCCGAGCTTGGTCAGCTTCGCTTCAGGAATTGATGCAGCTCGGAGCGGCTCCAGGTTACGATCCGCCGTGTAGACCCAATGCGTCACGCCCTTGGTGATGCGTTTCAAAAAATCGACGCTCAGATCCGCACTTTCATATGATCCATGCAGGCTCACAATGTAGGGAATATTCGCCGTGAGTTTCATATGCTCGAAGAAGAAGATCTCGAGGAGGGCCATATGTGAGTGGATCAGCGAAACTCCGGCCTCTGCCACGAAGCGATCCACGCCGGTATCCACCACCTGATCGGCATCATAGACTGCGATCGCGGGATTGAGTGACTCTATCATGTGCTGATTGATGTGACTCATGTCCAGTGCGATCATGGAAACAAGATGGCCCTGGGCGTGCAGTTCATTCGCGAGGTTGATCGGGAATGCCTCCCCGCCACCGGTATGAAAGCCTAGAAAAGCCAGCATGATGTGTGAGCGCTGGCGCTTGACTTCGAGGAGCGCGCGCCCATCGACATACAGGTTCAATGGGCCAAGCTTTCGCTCAAGATCGAAGTGTTTGTACTGAAACGCCACCTTCGACATGAAGCGCTCTACGGTTTCGTCAGGCACATCCCACGTCTTACGGAGCAGCGTCATCAGTCGATGATGCTCTATATAGTATGGTGCGCTCATAAATGCGCTGACCGAGGTGTTTTGCCCGTGCTGGCGAAAATAGGCTACCGAGGCAGGTTCATAAGCGATGTTTCCGCCGCCGGCCAGATGGCAATACAAGAACCAGTCGCCGACCACTGAGAATGACTCTGCCTCCGCCCAGACTGCTGCTGGCAGGATCTGGCGACGCCAAAGGCATCCGCCGACATTGGCTATCAAATTGTTGACGCCGAACCCGCGGGCAAACCATTCAGATGCCGGCCTGACCATCGACTCATTCCAGATCCCGGCCTCGGCACCTTCGCGATACTGATCAAGACCGACCCTTGGCCTTCCATTTTGATCGGAGAACTGGATGCGGCCGAAGGCCAAGTTGACGCTGCGGTCACGAAAGTGTGGAATCAAATGCTCGATGAAATCGGGCTCGCAGAAGTCGTCGCTTTCGCAGATCCAAACGAGGTCGCCCTCGCTTTGTTCAACACCCTTGCGCCACTGGCGGAAGACATTGCCAGAATTCTGCAGGTTGAAAAGTGAGCGCACTCGGCCTGGGTAGAGGTCGCAGTATCGCTGAATGATTTCACGGCTTTTGTCGTGTGAGCAGTCGTCAAGGATGAGGATGTCGATGTTTTCGTAAGTCTGGGAGAGGATGGACTCCAGCCGCTGCTCTAGAAAACGAGCATGGTTGTAGTTGGGAACGATGGCTGTGACTTTGGGCCGAACGTCTCTTCGCTCCAGGCGCCGCTTGTAAGACAGGGCCGTCCGCTTTTCCCCCTGGCCATGCAGGACGTAATGGATGAACGGATTGATCCCCGCCCGCGCTATGTCGGGATAACGCTGGAGGTAATATGATACTGAGAAGTCTGCTGAAGGGTCGCGATACTCTTTCCAGCCATAGGCGAGAAAATGCGAGAATGCATCCACGCCGGACATCGCAATATCGGGGTTGTTCCGAAGGTAGAACTCCTGATCGAACGCACTCTGAATGCGGGAAACCGACTCGGGGTCAAGCGTTTCCGCCAGTTCGGAAAAGCTGGTGGGGCTGGAAAGCTTGCCCTCGCTAATCAACCTTGGCAGTTGCCTGACGCCCCTGGCGACTGTCGCTGAAGTCAGCCGTCTTTCTCGGATCAGACGAAGCACACTGGTCGCTACTACCCGGAACTCAGTTGCTTTCTTTCTGATCGAGCGTATTGGACGAGTGATACGCCAGGACGTGCTGCCGTAGATGGCTTGGAGCATATCACGAGCTTGTTGTTCGTCGGACCGTGCGGTGTCACGCGCCTGAGACAACGCCCTGATCTGATCGTGGAGCTCGATGTTCTCCCTTGTAATCTGTGAGTTTACCTTTTCGTTGTCAGCGGCTAGCCGCTGGAGAAGTTCGCGCTCCTGGTCGATCCGCGTTTCAAGTTCGCTCACCGTGACCTTAAATTTCTCACGTTCGGTGGCCTTAAGTTCTTCAAGTTCGGCCACCTCGCTGCAGCGTTCTTGGAGTTCCTTCAAAAGCCCCGCTTCGCGTGTCACCATTGCTGCGGACTGGACCTCAGCATATGCCAAGAGTTTGGTGAGTTCGGTTCCTCGCAGATCCGATTGGCGGTATGATGCCTCGAGCGCAGCAAGGCGGGCGTCCTTGAGTTCGATTTCTTTGGCTAAAGCTTCCATCTCGCCTTGGCGTTTTGCCACCAGCCGTACCAAATGCTCATGGTTGAGTGTCTCGCGCTGCTGGCGTACCGCCATCTCCTCGAAAAGTGCATCGGCGAACACCGGGGTGCCGGAATCCAGCGCTGCTTTGATGCGATCGAGTATGGCAAGCGTTGAGCTGGCCGATTCCTGATGCAGTAGGGCAAGGAGTGACTGATAAGTATCCCGGACCGCGCCCCCGACAAGAGATCCGGGGATGACATCTGCGGGTGAAGCAGCATGATGCTGCAGATTGCGGCGCAAATGCCGATCGATCAACTCTGAAGCCTGGCCGCCAATTGGCCAATCGATGCCAAGGGCGGTTGCGATCTCGCTGGCCGCCAGCGACCAATCATCCATCAGCTGCTCGTAGCTGACGAAGACCCGATCCTTGCCGCGCGTGGAAATTTCGGCATCCAACACGTGGCGCAGCCAAACGAGCGCTCCATAGTCCGTGCCGATCTGGTCGCGACGCTTGAGAGAGGCCAGCACCGACAGGGGATTGCGATGAATGAGCACAAACCGGGTGGCCACACCCATCTCGGCTAGGATCGATTCATAAAGCGGCGCGAACCGACAGATTCGCGGATCCTTGATAACGAATAGAGACGCATCTCCGAACTCAGCCGCAATCGCCTCTCTGATAGCACTTTTGTATTGTGCAAGCTTCGCCGCGCCCAGAGCCGCAGGATCGAAGGCGCGCCAGTCGTCCCAGCGGCTCGACAACTCCGTCAGCATGCTGTCATTGATTTGCACGAGGCGCGCAGGCTCCCAGAAACCTGCCTCATTGGTCGGATCAGCGTCGACCAGGTGGTGAGGGAGCGCCGCTCCCAATAGACTCAATACTCGCGTGATTGCGCTCGTCCCCGAGCGGTGCATGCCCAAGACGAGAATGCAAGTACGTCTCGGCAGGTCAACGGGGGTCATAAAACTTCTCCGCATCATCAGACATAGCGGCAACGGTGTCGTTCCCCGCGGCACCGGCGCATCGTCCATTCGGTACGTTCTGTGGCCCCGACCGAGCATCCGTTCGTTGCTGCCCAGAACACAGAGATCTTGTAGAAGGATTCTGTGCTTCGGCCAAGGCGGATATGGCAACTCCCCGCACGAACCTGGCGAAAATTGGACGTAATATGGAATATCGGCGCCAAGGTTGCTATTATCAACGCCGCTAATATATATGGCTTTATGTTTTCTGTCTCAAAGAAGGTAAGTCATGGCCTTCAGGGTCCGCAGAGAGACCAATTTCATCCTTAGTAAAGGGTATTCCGGGAGAGGATTGGAGGCCTCTAAATCTTAGCCACTTTTTCAGCACGCTTGACCGGCTCCGTCGTGAGCGATTCTATCCGGCCGGCCTTGAGCGTCATTTTTTTCGTGCATACGCTTTGGATAAGGGCCTCGCTGTGGCTTGCCAGCACGATGATGCCTGCCTTTTCCGCCAGTTCGTCCATGCGCCGTTTGGCCTTGTCCTGGAATGAAGTGTCGCCGGCGCCGATCCACTCATCCATGAGCAAAATCTCCGGCTCGAGCGCGGTTGCCGCTGAAAAGGCCAGCCGCGCAGCCATGCCTTGACTGTAAGCCTTGAACGGCAAGTCGATGAAATCCCCGAGCTCGCTGAAGGCAATGATATCCTCCATCTTCTCTTCGATCTCGGCTTCCGTCCATCCACTGATCAGCCCACGCAACACGATGTTCCGGCGCCCCGTGGCCTCACGGCGGAAGCCTATGTTGATGTTGAAAAGAGCATCGACTTTGCCCTTTATCGCGACACTTCCCCCGGATGGTTCGTAGATTCCGTAAAGTACCTTGAGGAGGGTGGTCTTGCCGGCTCCGTTCGGGCCGACCAGGCCCAGCCGGTCGCCGGCCTTCAATTCGAAACTGACGCCGTCGAGAGCCTGCACGAACTGCTTTTTGCCCGAGCCTTCGATTCTGCCGCCTGGCCCACCCACGCGCCGGTCCGGCGCGGAAAGTGTCAGCTTCTCGTGCAGCTTGTAAACAAGGCTAACGTTGTCCAGTCTGATAGAAACCATTGAAAACTCAGATGATGAAGATGACTTGCTTGCGATACCGGCCGAGCAGCAGCAATGCGATCGCCCATGTAGCCAAAGATATAGTGATGGTCACGATGAAAGCATGAACTGGCAGTTCTCCATCCATAATGGGCAAACGGACGATTTCCAGAAAATAAGTGAATGGATTCCAGTGATAGGCGTATTCTTGGACGCCGCCTTGACCGTTGTACACCCAGAAAACCGGCGTGAAGAACATGCCGACTCGCAGTAAATTGCCAACAATGAACTGGCTGTCGGGAAAGAAAGCCCCGAGAAACGCAAATACGGTAATCATTGCGGGCGTAACCAGCAGTATAAGGAGCAATCCTGCGCCTGACCACAGCCACGAGGAAGTCACCGCAGGTCCACTCAAGAGCAGAATGACAACGCAACCTGCGATCGCATAGCCCGCCCTGATGGCGGATTGCAATGCCAGTCGCATCACATACACAAACAAAGGCAGCGTCGTGCCTTCGATGAAGCTCTCTTCGCGCTGAAAGAGCGACACGCTCATGGACATGACTTCCATCAGGTAGAACCATACCAGAAGGCCGATCGCGACATGGGTGGCATAACCCGCGGCATCCTTGCCGACGGGTTGGAACACGAAAACGAATGTGCCCACGAAGGCGACATAATTGACCAGCATCCAAAGCGGGCCGAGCGTTGTGCGTCGGTGCTGGTCGCCGATGTCCTCATGGGCAAGCGCGATCCAGACCCGGTGTAATCTTATGGCCTTTGAGATGTCGTCAAAAGCGCCGTTTAGTGCCGTAATCATAGCTGGGAGTATCGCAATCTGTTGTTCTGGCGCATCGTCCTTCGCTGGCCATAGCGAACCACCAAGCCCATCTCTAAATAGCCATTTCGACGGGCATATGGCAACGCATTGCGTCGTAACGAGGTCGGCAGCAGAGTCAACTGCGGCAAAACTGGACACATGCCGATGTGTAGCTTTTTGTTAGCAACAACTAATGCGTACTTGGCAGCAATCACCCGCAAACGAGGCGTTGCGCTTCCCCATTGATCGCCCACTCGGCCAAAAAAACATCTAGCTATGCCTTCCCGCCCGCAGTATGCGATACAGGACGGCGGGGACTGGGGATGGCACTTTGAGAAAGATGAGCGGCCTCGAAGTATTTCGTGTTCGCATTTCGCTGGGTGTTCATACCCGTGATTCTGGAGTCTAGTACCATCCCATGAATTCTTACCTCGAAGCAGTATTCGGGCTCAGACCACAGATGCGGCGCGCCTTCATCATGATCCAGGACGTGGTCATGGTCCTGGTCGCCGTGGCGCTCAGTCTCGTGCTTTCGCGGTCGAATCTTTCGTTCGAAGCGCTCTCCAACGAGGGCTTGGCAACCTGGGCAGGCATTGTTCTCATCAGCCATCTGCTATTCCGGTATTGTGGCCTCTACACGACCGTCTGGCGCTTTGCCTCGACGCCGGACTTTTTCAATATCCTGAAGAGTTGCGCGATTTTGACGGTCGCTCTGTATGCCACTTCGCTGGTGGTTCGCACTTTCCAGCCTGTGCAGGGGCTAAACGAGCGTCAGTTCATCGTCTTCTTCCTCGTCTCCTTCACGATCATATCGGCGCCTCGCCTGTTCTACCGCTTCCTGCGTGATGGCGCGAGCTGGGGCATTCTGAGCCTCAAGACCGACAAGACGCAGACCAAGCGCGCATTGTTCGTCGGCCGCCTCGGTGAGGCCGACCTGATCATTCGCTTCACGCGCACGGCGCAGCCGGCGGACTACTCCATAGTCGGCATTATGGCGACCGAGCGCGGCGTGCCTTTGGGCACACGGATACAGGGTGTTCCCGTGGTGGCGACCCTGCCGCGTTTGATTGACGTCCTGGAAGACTACGCGACCGGCACAAAAAGCCTGGACCTGCTGATTTTCGGCAGCGGCGCCGAGCACGAGATCGAGGAGTATTCGGAACTCGTCCGCGTCGCCCGGCACGGCGACATAAATGTGGTGCAGTTCTCCGGTCTTTCGGAGCTGGAACGGCACGGGAAGCTGGTTCTCGACACCGTCGAGATGGAAACGATCCTGCGCCGTCCGACAGTCGCGTCCGATATCGAGCGCATCAGCGCCTTTGTTGGCGGCAAACGTGTTCTGGTGACGGGCGGTGCCGGCTCGATCGGCCGAACACTGGTCAAACGGTCGCTGGAACTGGGAGCGGAGGCGGTGCTGGTCGCCGACAACTCCGAGTTCGGCATCTTCCAGTTGAGCCAGTATATTGACGAGAAGGACCACGACCGTCTCAAGGTTCGCATCGTCGATGTCGCGGACCGACGCCAGATAACGCGTGTCGTTACGGAATTCCGGCCGGATATCATTTTTCACGCCGCGGCGCTCAAACACGTTCCGTTGCTCGAGGAAAACTGGGATTCGGCCATCCAGACCAATATTTTCGGAACGCTCGTCTGTGCCGAAGTCGCCGCCAAATGCGGGGTTGCGCAATTTGTCCTGATATCGAGCGACAAGGCGGTGGATCCCTCATCGGTGCTCGGCATGACAAAGCGGGCCGCTGAACAGATCGTCAGCGCCTTGCATGGGGCGCCAGCGGGCGAGCCGGGCGGGCGTCGCTCCGCCACCAAATTCATAGCTGTGCGGTTCGGTAATGTCTTTGGCAGCAATGGTTCGGTAGCGACCATATTCCAGGCGCAGATCGAGGCCGGAGGGCCTGTCACCATCACCGACCGGCGCATGACACGCTATTTCATGACCGTGGCGGAAGCCGTCGATCTCGTCATCATGTCGGCCGCCGATGCCGCGTCGCGGCAGAGTGGGGATGACTATGCCGTCTATATGCTCGACATGGGCAAGCCGGTGCCGATTCTTGAAGTGGCCGAAACGATGATCCGCATGTCTGGAAAGAGCCCATACAAGGACATCGCAATCCGGTTCACCGGCATCAGGCCGGGCGAAAAACTCCACGAAACGCTGCATGGCGAAGATGAGGAACTCGTCGAGCTCGGCATTTCGAAGATTTTTGGCCTCAGCACGGACGTCGTGGAATGGTCGGATGTCCAGGTCGCGCTCACGGCGCTGCAGCAGTCGGCGAAAAACCAGGACAAGGCTGCCGCGCTCGCCGTGCTGGCACGCCTTGACCGCGCCAAGAAGGCCAGGGGGAGCATCCATCAGGACGCCATCCCGAAAACGGTCGGCCAGGCGAGCTAGGCCGTTCTTTTCCGACGCGACCATGATTCGGGGGATCTGAAAATCTCGCGCATATGCAAGGTGTTTGACGTTCGTGGATAAAGCAGATCTGCGCATCGCAGTCCTGATGGGCACGAAAGATGGCGTCTCCTTCATCGATGAGCAGCTGCAGTCGCTGCTCGCGCAGTCGCATCCTCTGATCGACCTGTGGATATCCGACGACGGCTCCACCGATGGCACGATTGCCATCATCGAGGCATGGCAATCCCGCTGGCCAAAGGGGCGAATGACCCTTGTGGAGGGGCCGCGGCAAGGATTCGCGGCCAATTTCCGGTCGATGATCCTTGATCGACGCATCGATGCGGACGGCTATGCCTTCTGCGACCAGGACGATATCTGGGAGCCCGACAGGCTGGAGAGCGCCATCCGCTGGATGCAGGCTTATGACGCAAAAACCCCGCTGATGTTTTGCTCGCGAACCGCGACCATGACGGAAGCGGGAAGCCTTGTCGGCCATTCGCCGCTGTTTGCCAGGCCGCCATCCTTTCGCAACGCGCTCGTGCAAAGTATCGCCGGCGGCAACACCATCCTGCTCAATGCCGCGGCGCGCGACCTGTTGGCCAGGGCCTCTGCTCGGACCGGGTTCGTCAGCCACGACTGGTGGGCTTATCTCATCGTGACCGCCGCCGGCGGCATCGTCCGCTACGATCCACGGCCGCTGGTGCGCTATCGGCAGCACGCGGCAAACCTGGTTGGCGCCAACGTGTCGTGGAGAGCGCGGGTTTCCCGGCTTGGCCGCCTCTTCAAGGGCGAGTTCGCCGACTGGACCGATCTCAATCTTGACGGACTCGCCGTCAATCGCGATCTCCTGACCGAAGACGCGGCGGCGTGCTTTGACCTGTTCACCAACGGTCGGCAGGGCGGTCTTTTCCGCCGCTTGGCTGGTTTGCGCAAAAGCGGTGTCTATCGACAGACCCTTCCCGGGACCCTGGGACTCTATCTCGCTTTCATCCTCGGGCGCATCTGAGCATCGAACGGCTGCGTGGCGCGCTTGGTCAAGAGATGAGCTCATGCTACGTCGACCGGATTGATTGGCTTGGCCTGCGGCGTTGCCTCGGGATTTTGGCAGGGAGCAGGATCAGCCGTTCATGAAGGCAACCAAGCAAATCTTCGATCTTGCCGGTGCGGCTTTGCTGCTGGTGGTCACGTCCCCCGTATTGGTGCTTGCCGTCCTTGCCGTTCGGGCATCGTCGCCCGGTCCGGCTATTTTTTCGCAGACGCGGGTTGGCCGCGACGGCAGGCTTTTTCGCTGCCACAAGTTGCGCACCATGTATGTCGGGACGCCGTCATTGCCCTCGCATGAGGCGCCCGCGAATTCCGTGACATCGGTCGGAAAGGTCCTGCGGAAGTTCAAGCTCGATGAGCTGCCGCAGTTCTGGAACGTTCTGAAAGGCGAGATGAGCCTGGTCGGGCCGCGCCCCTGCTTGCCGACCCAAACGGAATTGATCGAGTGTCGCAGGCGGCTGGGAGTTTTGGCGGCGCTTCCCGGCATAACCGGCCTGGCTCAGATCAGGGGCATCGACATGTCGAACCCTGAGCTTCTGGCTGAAACGGATGCCGCCTATCTGAGGACCGCGTCGTTCCGGCTCGACATTCGAATCCTGTTCGGAACGCTCTATCGAGGGTGAACAGGTCATGATCCCAAAAGTGAGATAAGAAGCTACGACTTACCGAGCCGCGCCATCTCGGCCAGCCGCTCCAGCGGATCGGTTTCCGGCGCCCATCCCTGCGATATTAAGAGGGCGGGATCGCATATCTGTGTCGCTGTCATGCTGTCCCAAAATGCCCGCTTGCCCAGCAAGCCCGCGACCGGTCGCATCAGGCCGGCCGGTACCGTCATCAGCCGCGTCGGCCGTCCAAAACCCCTGCGAAAGGCGGCAATGATGGCCTCGACGGCGACCGGTGGCATATCGGCGCCGACATAGATTGGGCGGAGCGCTCCGGAATGCCTCAGCAGGTGCGACACCGCCCGCACTACGGCCTCGGCGGACATCAGCGAGCGGACTCCCGCCAGAGCACCCGTCGGCAGCGGCAGCGCCGTATCGGCAAGGCGCATCAGCGTCGCCAGGTTTCCCTTCATGCCGCTTCCGTAGATCGGGGGCAGGCGCAACACGGCGGCGTCGGAGCGGCCATGCGACGCATAGGCGTCCAAAACCTTGACCTCGCTTTCGCGCTTCGAGCGCCCATAGACGCATTGCGGGTCAGGAAACGTGTTCTCGTCGATCGTTGCGCTGACGCGAGCGCCGATCACGGCCCGGATCGAGGAGAGATGGATGAAGCGTCCGCTTGCCTGCGCCGCCGCGGCATGCGCCAGCCGCGCGCTCAATTCCACATTGGCCGCCCGGTAGTCGGCTTCGGTGGCATTGCCTTGATCGTTGTTGAGGCCGGCACAATGGACGACGTGGGTTACTTCCCTGGTGAGTGTCAGGAAGGCCGCGGCCGGCGCATCGAAATTGGGCATCGGCACCGCGCCATCCCCCGGCCCAAGCCGCTCCGGGTGGCGGGAGGCGAGGCGAAGCTCGGCGCCGGCTTGGCGAAGATGATGCACGACCAAGCGGCCGATGAAACCCGTCGCGCCGGTGACCAGGACCTTCATTGCCTTGCTCGCAACAACTCTTGGGTGGCCGGCGGAAGAACCTGCCCTTCCATCACTGGTGGAGGTGTATGCTTTTCCGTCAACGGAGCCTGACGGCCGGAGGCAAGATACGTTCCGCACACCATGAAGACCATCAGCACCGAGTCCAGAATGTCATGGCCGACGAGGATGCCGGACATCCCCGCCGTGAGATAAGTGACAATGACGATGACAATCAGTGTGGCGCCGAACCGCTCGACCGGATCGCTGCTGTTTCGCAAGACCCGGACAGCATTTCCAGCGGCAACGACAAAGATCGCCGCCAGCGTTGCGGCGCCCAGAATTCCTGCTTGCACCAAGGCGGTCAGGAAGCCGTTATGAAAATGGTTGAAACCTGTGCTCATTGCGAACTGATCATGAAAGCCCTGCTTGATCAAAAGCTGGGTCGCACCCACCCCGTGTCCGAACAGGGGCATGTCACGGAATGCTTTGAGGCCGATCTCCCAAAGCGCAACACGTATTCCCAACGAGCTGTCGTAATTGCCCTGCGCGCCCAGCGCATTCCAATCGGAGTGCAGAAAGTCGATGCGCCCGGATATCGACTGGAAGCCGAAAGCGGCGACTACGATGCCGACTGCCGCCAGCAGCAGAAGCACACGAACGGCATTCCTACCTCTGAGCCTCCGATGGTTGATAAGCAAAACAGCGATGCCGGCAATCAGCAGAGCCAGCCAGGCAATACGCGAACCGGAATAGATGATGGCTATCGTCCCGGCCAATGCGGCGTAGAAGAGGGGGTTACGGGCTCGCTCTATGCCTGACAAGGCGCCGGCCACGCAGACCACCACGGCAAGGCAGACGACGGTTGCGAAGACGATCGGATTGCCGGCCCCGCCCTCGGCCCTGACCCCAATCCAATATTGCTGGATGACGGCCATGAGCAGCGCGACAAAACAGGCGGCCATGCTGCTGAGCACGATGGTGCGGGCAAGCATGGTTTTCTGCGTGATGCTCCAGGTCGAATAAGAGACGGGGAAAAACAGGAAGGTGACGAGCGGGATAAGGTGTGGCGCATCGCGGACGAACGAATTGTTGACGACGGTGGCCAGGAGATTGGCCGCGCAGTAGGCGTAGATCGCTACCGTCAGCCAGATCATTGGCCGGTCTGCGTTGAAGCGCCTTTTCCCAGATGCAATCAGCACGACGGAAGCCAGGGCTCCGCCGTTGAAAACAAAACTGACCACCGATCCCAGAACCGGTGGAAAAAAGAAACAAAGGATGGAGAAGTAGATGTTCACCCGCGAGGGCGTGAATTGCTGTTTCAGGGATGAAAGCCTGCTCAATTTTTCCGGCTCGCTATTTTCGGGAAGTTCATGCGGCGGATCTTGTTTAGCGACGTAGAATGCGCTCGCCTCGAGACTGCCCATGCCCCATGATGCACTTGCCCGCTTCCCAAGGGCGGTATAGCGGCTGGGCTCCCTTTTCGATAGTATGTCGGGGCCCCAATTGCCACTGAAAATCGGCAGACGGCGCGGGTCGATCGGAGGAGGTTCCCGGAAGGAACCGTAGCCTGTCTATTCAAGCAATATTTTTCCTGCGTTTTCTCACCTGTCGAGCTTGCGAGCAGGAATTTCCGGCTTTTTCGGCATCCGTGGAAAATTCATTCCCGAACCATGTGCCGCAGGACCAGTCTTGCATTGTTCTAGACACCGGCGATCTGCTAAAACGCCGGCACGAGAGAGATTGTCCAGAAGCTGGCTTGAACCGGGCGCAAAAAGCTCGAATAGGTGACGTCTTCTGTCGGAATGTACGAAAGAACGCCCGCAGTCCATGACAACAGCGCTTACGCATCTTCAGCGACTTGAAGCCGAGTCCATCCACATATTCCGCGAGGTTGCGGCCGCCTTTTCCAAGCCGGTCATGCTTTATTCCGTCGGCAAGGATTCATCGGTGCTGATGCATCTGGCGATGAAGGCGTTTTATCCCGCCAAACCGCCGTTTCCCTTTCTTCACGTCGACACGACGTGGAAATTCCGCGAGATGATCGCCTTTCGCGATCAGATGGCGCAGAAACTCGGCTTCGATCTCCTGGTTCACGTCAACGAAGATGGCGTGCGTGACAACATCAATCCGTTCGACCATGGTTCGAACACCCACACCCATGTGATGAAGACTGTGGCGCTGCGCCAGGCGCTCGACAAATACCGTTTCGACGCGGCCTTTGGCGGCGCCCGTCGCGACGAAGAGAAATCCCGCGCCAAGGAGCGCATCTTCTCCTTCCGCAATGCCCAGCATGTGTGGGACCCGAAGAACCAACGCCCCGAGATGTGGAAGATATTCAACACCCGCATCGCAACAGGCGAATCGATCCGCGTCTTTCCGCTGTCGAATTGGACTGAACTCGATATCTGGCAGTACATCCTGCAGGAAAGCATCCCGATCGTGCCGCTCTATTTCGCCAAGGAACGGCCGGTGGTGGAACGCGACGGCATGTTGATCCTCAGGGATGACGAGCGCATGAAACTGCGCCCCGGCGAGACGGTGGAGAACCGGCTGGTGCGGTTCCGCACGCTGGGCTGCTATCCGCTGACCGGCGCCATAGAATCGGATGCCGACACGCTGGAAGCCATCGTCGGTGAAATGCTGACGGCGCGCACCTCCGAACGCCAGGGCCGGCTGATCGACCGCGACGAATCCGGCTCGATGGAAAAGAAGAAGCGCGAGGGATACTTTTGACCATGCGCCACATCATGGCAAAGAGCCTCGCCCCCACCGACGGCGTCCGCGACTATCTGGCGGCGCAAGAGAAGAAGTCGCTGTTGCGCTTCCTGACCTGCGGTTCCGTCGATGACGGCAAGTCGACGCTGATCGGGCGCCTGCTTTCCGACACCAAGCAGATTTTCGAGGACCAGCTCGCCGCGCTCGAACGCGATTCGCGCAAGCACGGCACGACCGGCGACGACATCGACTTCGCGCTGCTGGTCGATGGCCTTGAGGCCGAGCGCGA
>NZ_JAMYQF010000093.1:0-13282 GCF_040320745.1 Mesorhizobium sp. M0621
AGCCCCCATAAACCGCTAATCCTGCAATCCAAAAGCCGCTATCCGCCTCAATCAACATGCCAGATCAACGGCTTGCGGATAGTTCACGGTCGACTCAGGAATGTAGCCGCTCCCATTTAAAGCCCGCCCGTGGTCGCTACCGTGGCGGGCTTTTCAATTGATGCACTACTCGTCGGCAGAACGCGCACCTGCAGAATAACAGGGGCGCGCGGCTCATGCTGTCTCGGCATTCCGCGGGTTGCTACGGCCCATCTCGTCGTTCCTCTGGCGGGCGAACCTTGCGAAACATCGCAAGCAGAAGGATGTCATAGACAATCTTCAAGGCGCCGGCGATGGGAGCAGCGGCCAACCGAAGCCGGACATTGCGAGCAGCGAGCCGGCAAGCATCGGGCTGGCGGCTGCCGCGAGGCTGCGCGGGACAGCGGTGACACTCGCGGCGGCGGCCCGCTCACCAGGTGATACCACGGCCATGACGTAGGAGGTGCGAGTCGGTACGTCCATCTGCGACAAGGCGCTCCTGATCAGCAGAAGTACGATGACGGGACCGAGGCTCGGCATAAAGGGGATGAGCAAAAGGCAAAGACTGGACGGCAGGTGTGTGAACACCATCGTATTCACCAGCCCGATCCGTTTAGAGATTTGCACGGCCACTAGATACGACCCGGCCGAGAGGATACCCGTCAAAAAGAAGATTGCGCCCGTCGCAGCGAGCGATAGCCCGAACCGTTGGAAAAGCCAAAGAGCCATCAACGACTGGACCACGAAACCGCCCGCAAAAGCGTCAAGGCTGAAAAGTGCAGCGAGCGTGAGGACGATGGTTCGAGATTTGCGTAGTGGGTCCGCCGGTACCGCACTCGCATCGAGCGGCTCATCCGGCAGTTTCCGATAGAGGAGCAACGCTCCTACTCCCAGAAAGGCATAAAGCAGGAAGGCGATCTGGAGAGCTTGCTTGATGTCCAGGCCGACAATCTGGCGGAGTAGGTCGGGGGCTCCGGCCGCAAGAGCACCGACCGCCCCTACAAGTGAGCCGACAAGGCTGTAGCGTGCAAAGAGCGCGGTGCGGTCGCGGTCAGTGACACTATGGGCAAGTTGCGCATGCTCCAGCGGCAGAAACACACTGACGTCGCCCGAGGATGGGTTCAACGTTCCCACGAATGCGACAAGGAGCAGCGGCCAGAAATCCTGAACCAACGCGAAGGCGCTCCCCGTGACGACCATCAGGACGGCAGCTGCGATCAGCAGGGAGCGGCGAGAGAAATGGTGTGCGACAAACCCGACGGTCAAAGTGAGCGCCGCTGAACCAGCGAGCGTCGCTGTGGCGAGAACCCCGATCTTGAAAGGGCTGAAACCAAGTGTGGCCAAATAGGCGGGAAGCAGAAGACTGACGAGTCCGTCGCCGAATGCCCTCAATCCCCTGGACGTCAACAGAAGGGCAGCTGCCGGCCTGGCACCGGCAGGCAGCAGCGAAAACCTCTGTTTGGCTAAAGGTTCGCGCGAAGCATTCGTCGGCGTCTGGGCTGCCAGGTATGCCTCCTGCCGCAAAGTGGTTGCGCCTATGGCACTGCTTAAATCGATCCCGTGGCAACGCCATAAAGCACGCCCAGGACAGAGCATGTTGCGAGCACGGGGATCATACCGATCTTGAAACGAAACACGGCCAGCAGCGCACCGACCGTCAGCACCAGCGACGGCAGGTTGACGGAGCTGAATACCGGCACATCCACCGTCGTGCCCAGCCAGCTGACCTCACGCAGTTCGCGGAACAGCGCATGAAGCGCGAACCATACTGCCAGGTTCAGGATCACACCGACCACCGCCGCCGTGACGGCAGACAGCGCTGCCGATAGGGCCTTGTTGCTGCGCATCGTCTCCATGAACGGCGCGCCGAGGAATATCCACAGGAAGCACGGAACGAATGTTACCCACGTCGTCAGCAGACCGCCGAGTGTTCCGGCGACCAGCGGGCTCAGCATTCCTGGCGCCCGGTACGCGCCCATGAAACCGACGAACTGGGTGACCATGATGAGCGGACCGGGCGTGGTCTCGGCCATGCCGAGGCCGTCCAGCATTTCTCCGGGCTTGAGCCAGCCGTAGTGCTCGACGCCTTGCTGAGCGACGTAGGCGAGCACCGCATAGGCGCCGCCGAAAGTGACCATCGCCATTTTCGAGAAGAAGATCGCGATGTCGGTGAAGACATTGCCTTGCCCAAGAAACACAAGAAGTGCCAAGACCGGCACGAGCCACAGCAGCAGACACACCGTTGCGATCTTCAGCGACCAACTGACGGACGGCCGGGTATGCGCAGGCACCCCTTCGCCAAGCGCCGTATCAGCGTCGGCAACCTGCTTGCCGCCGACCTTGCCATGTCCGTTGCCCGACTGGAATGCAGCCCACCCTGCCCGTCCCCCGACGTAACCGATCACACCCGCAGCCAGGATGACCAGCGGGAATGGCGCGTGGAAGAAGAACAGAGCGATGAAGGCCGCCGCCGCAAGCCCGATCATGGCATTGTTCTTGAGTGCCCGTCTGCCGATCCGCAACACCGCTTCGAGCACGATGGCAAGGACCGCCGCCTTCAGGCCGAAGAAGAGAGCCTGAACTGCGCCGACATTGCCCAAGATTGCATAGATCCAGCTCAACGCCATGATGGCGATCGCACCAGGCAGCACGAACAAGATACCGGCGACAAGGCCGCCTCTGGTCTTGTGCATGAGCCAGCCGATGTAGATGGCAAGCTGTTGTGCCTCCGGCCCGGGCAGCAGCGTGCAGTAATTGAGCGCATGCAGGAACCTGGTCTCGCCGATCCAGCGTTTTTCCTCGACGATGATGCGGTGCATCATGGCGATCTGACCCGCCGGGCCGCCGAAGCTGAGCGCGGCCACACGCGCCCACACCCGCGTGGCCTCAGCGAACGAAATGCCATGGCCGGGCGTGTCGTGTGGTCGGTTCGGTGCTGTCACGGTGCTCTCTGCATTGGCCATGATTAGTTCCTCGGATCAGCCGCGCTTCGAGCGGAAATATCGGTAGAGGTTGTCGAACACCGAAGCGCCCTCGGCGATCCGTTGCTCGTCCCCCGCGTTTGCCATGGCGATCCCGGCGATCAGGCTGGCAATCCCCGTGGCTTCCTCGCGACCGAACTTGCTGTCCTTGAGATCAATATCGTGGACGACCTCGGCGATGGCCTGCAAAGCCGTATCCGTAATGCCGGCGCGGTCCAGTAGCACCTCGAAGCTGCAGCGGTCTCCCTCATGGGTGATTTCTCCCTCGAACATGTCGAAGCGCAATTCGCCCTCCTTTGGCACGTATCCCTTGCCAGCGACGAAGCGGATTGTTGCATCGGCATCGATGAAGCGACGGATCAGCCAGCTGCAGGCTATGCGGTCGACATGCACGTCCCGGCGCGTGACCCAGGTCCGGCCCTTGAGCTCACCCGGCTCGGCGGCCTTCTTCTGTTCCTTGGTCATGGCGTAGTCCTCTATAAGCTGTGTCTCGAGCTCGGCGATCAGTCCCTCGACAGTGAGGCGACCGCTGGCGCCGAAGAAATCGATCATGACGACTTCGGCGAGCCGCTTGCGCAAGCGGCCGAGTTGCGAACGCGCTTCCGCATGTCTTTCCGATGTCGGGTTCGCCTTGATCGCATCGGCCAGATCGCGCGCTTCCTTGACGATCTCCACGTAATCAACGTCACGGGCGGCGTCGAACATCGCCCGGACCTGAGCGTCCGACAGACCATCGACAAGGCGCGCCTCGCACATCATGGCCTCGCCGCCGCCAGCGACGATCTCCTTGAGAAGCCATTCGAAATCCTCCTGCATCTCGGCATTGGCCGGCAGGGCGTAAACGGTGCTTTTGACTGCGACCGCGCCGATGCCTTGCAAGCGTCGCCAGATCTTCACCCGGAAGTAGGCGGGTTTGCTCGGCAGCTGATGGATCAGGAGCAGCCAGCGCTGCTCCTGTGATTGCCCCTCACTCATAAGTGAACCGTATCATGAACAAAGCCAAATGCAACACTTGTATCATTTCTCATTCGAGCATAGCGTTCGCCCCCTCACGGATGGCCGTGCCGCAGAGTGGGGAAACCGATGCCACACCAGATCATGCCGTTGCCGTTCAAGCCGCCTCGCCTCGTCGGCCTCTCCGAGAGGCTGTTGGCAAGTCACTACGAAAACAACTATGGCGGCGCCGTTCGTCGCCTCAACGCCATCGAACAGCGGCTCGACGGGCTCGACTGGGGCGCGGCGCCAATTTTCGACATCAACGGTCTGAAACGCGAGGAACTGGTCGCAGCCAATTCAGCAATCCTGCACGAAATCTATTTCGACGGACTCGGTGGCACAGGCGATGCCGGAGGCGATCTCGCTGCGGCTCTGGAGCGCGACTTCGGCAGCGTGGCCTCCTGGCGCGCCAAGTTCATGGCCTGTGCCAAGGCGCAGGCAGGAGGCTCGGGATGGACCCTGCTGACCTGGTCGGAGCGGCGCGACCGACTGACGATCCAATGGGCGGCGGACCACACCAACTGTCTTGCCGGCGGCATGCCGATCCTTGCGCTCGACATGTACGAACATGCCTACCACATGGATTTCGGCACCAAGGCCGGCGCCTATGTCGATGCCTTCATGAAGAACATCCATTGGGAACGGGTCGCTGCCCGCCACCGCCGGGCCGTCACGCAGCGTGATCCTTCAACAGGCTCGGCATCGGACGATGCGGTTCCAGCGATTGCGCCAGAGGAACTGCGCGCGCGCCTCGAGCAAGGAGAAGATCTCGTGGTGCTCGACGTCTGCCTTGCCGAGGATCTGGCAAAGCGCGGCGACATGCTGCCGGGGGCCAAGCTCCGCGCGCCCGAGAAGATCGCCGATTGGGCGGATGAACTGCCGACGGACAGGCCGGTCATCGTCTATTGCGTCTACGGCTTCCAGGTCAGCGGCGACGCCGTGACCGAACTGCGCCGCCGCGGCGTCGACGCAAGTGCGCTTTCGGGCGGCATTGCCGCCTGGCATGCGATCGGCGCGCGCACTGTCCCTCTGATAGTCAACGAAGAAAGGATTGCGCCATGAAATGGGTTACTCGCGAACGTCCGGTCATCGACCGCATTGCCTGCCCCTGGCTGATTGCGCGTTTCATCGACAAGGAACCTGAGTTCCTCTTCGTGCCGCCCGATCAGGTGATCCGCGTTGCCCAGGAAACGGGCGCCACGCCTTACGACGTGCCCGGCGTCGAATTCACGCATGTCGGCGACGGCTGCAGTTTCGACACCTTTGTTTCCAAAAATGGGCTCAAGCGCGACCCGGCGATCGTAACCATTGCCGCGATCGTACGCGGCGCCGACACGGACCGGCACGATCTCACGCCACAGTCGGCAGGGTTGCTGGCGATCTCCATGGGTCTGCGGGACCTGACGCCCGACGACCACGAGGTGCTGAAGCATGGCTTCGTCATCTATGACGCGCTCTACGCGTGGGCTTCGGGCCGCAAGGCGGAAACGCATAGCTGGCCACCCGCCATCAAGCCGGCGGCCGCATGACGAATTGGGCAATGGGGGCAGATCACAAGGAGAAACCCCATGCATGCAAAACTCGTGACCGAAGCAATGCTGATCGCGATGTCGGCGCTGCTCCAACCGGCATCGGCGGCACCCGATTGGGAAGCAATCGCAAAAGCGCTCGGCAAATCCGGAACCGAGACGCCTGATGGCGTCTACAGGGTCGGGCTGCCACGAACGGACCTGAAGGTTTCGCTCGATGGCATATCCCTGAAACCCGGATTTGCGCTTGGAGGCTGGATCGCCTTCGAACCCATGCGAGATCAGGCCATGGTCATGGGCGACATCGTTCTGATGCAGGACGAGGTGAACCCGGTCATGAAGAAGCTTGAAGAAGGTGGGATCGAGATCACTGCGGTGCACAACCACTTGCTGCGCGCGGAGCCGATGACACTCTACATGCACCTCTTCGGCCAAGGCGACCCGGTTACGCTCGCAACGGCGCTTCATGCAGGATTGGCGCTGAGCAAAACACCGATGGGAGGCGGCGCCCAGCCGCAAGCCGCTCCGCGGATCGAGTTCGACACGGCCAGTGTCGACCAAACCATCGGTTATAAGGGTAAGGCTAACGGAGCGGTCTACCAGTTTACAATACCGCGCGCTAAGCCGGTCGAGGAAAATGGAATGGAAGTGCCGGCGGCCATGGGCTCGGCTATAGCGATCAATTTCCAATCGACAGGTGGCGGCAAGGCGGCGATCACCGGTGATTTTGTGCTGACCGCAAAGGAGGTCAATCCGGTTATCAAAGCCATGCAGGACAACGGCATCGAGATCACGGCGTTGCACAGCCACATGCTCGATGAGAAGCCGCGGCTCTTCTTCATGCATTTCTGGGCGAACGACGATGTGCAGAAGCTGGCGAAAGGCCTGCGCACAGCCCTCGACAAGGTCGCCGTCAAGAAGAGCTAGATTGGGTGGCCCGGGTTCTCTGGCACGGCGTCTTTCTGCCACCAGCATTGCGCCGGAGATCGCCTATCCATCGGACACGAGCCTCAAGGGGCGGGCCGGGCTTTTGCGAAGCGAGGCGTTCGGAACGATCGAAGGCGCGCTTCGTTCTGATCGAATGGACTGGATTAGACTAGGCCTCCTGGCTTTGGCGGGGTTCCTCACCTGGACGCTGAACACACTTTCGGCCGGAGGCGGAGGTCTATTGCTGATCCCTGCCGTGACTTTCATCACAGGCAGCGCCGCGGTTGCGCCCGTCATCACCTTGACAGAGCTCATCGGGAATCCCATCCGCGCCCTGGCCTTTCGGCGCGACATCGATTGGAGCCTGGTCCGCTGGTACCTGCCCGGCGCCATCGCCGGTGCTGCTGCGGGCTCCTGGCTCTTCGCCAACAGTCGGGCGGAATGGCTGCAGATACTCATAGGGATCTATCTGATCAGTGCAGTCTGGGAATTTCGCGGCGGCGCGCGCGAGCGGAGCTACCGAGCCCGCCGCTGGTGGTTTCTCCCGGCCGGCCTGATCGTCGCCCTGTTGTCGGCGCTGATGGGCACTGTGGGACCCGTCTTGAATTCGCTTTATCTGAACTACGGTTCGGAGAAGGAGACGTTGGTCGCCACGAAATCCGTGAACTCGTTTGTGACCGATGTCGTGAAGATCGCGGTATTCACCGGACTTGGCGCGCTCGGTGGCCAGGCGGCTATATACGGCGTAGCCGCGGGTTTGGGCGCCGCGCTTGCCAATCTGCTGGCCAAGCCCTGGCTCGAACACCTGAGTGGACGACAATTCCGCCGCCTAGTGGTCGCGCTCATGGCTGTGAGCGGAGCGCTGATGATCTGGAACCAACACAGCATCGTTGTGCAGGCCTGGCGGGCGGCCACAGGAATGTCTTAACAATGTCGACGTTGGCTTGAGCGCTGCGGCGTAACTTGGTCGTCCGGTCGTGCGATACACAGAAGCTGGCCTGCGCGCAGCCCTCGACAAGGTCGCCGTCATCAGGTTCAGGGTCACGGCGGCAAGAACCAGATAGCGGCGGACCTTGGCGACGGCGACAAGCAACAGGAAAACCCTGAAAGGCTTGCGCAGGACGCCCGAGACGGCGGTCAGCTTCGCGAAACGTTCGGGCGCAGAAACGACATCTTTCAGACAACAGGGCGACGTGCGCTATCAGCCAGATGACAGGCTGCAACGCCGCCATGCGGCACGGATCGCAGCATCGGTTCCTCGACCCGGCAGACATCGATCGCCACCGGACAGCGCGTGTTGAATCGACACCCCTGAGGCGCCGCGCTTGGGCTCGGCGGATCGCCGGCGAGGATGCTCCGGCGGCGCCCGGCTTCGATGCGGGGATCGGGCGACGGAACCGCCGACAGCAACGCTTGGCTGTAGGGATGGGCCGGCTCGCGAAACAGCGGGCGGGTCACGCCGGCCTCCGCGATGCGGCCGAGATACATCACCATCACGTCCGAGCAGACCTCACGCACGATCGCCAGATCGTGCGTGAGAATGACAATGGTCAGACCAAGCTGCTTCTGCAGCGCGCCTGGACGGTGGCGTCGAGCGCCGTCGTCGGCTCGTCGGCAATCAGCACGCGCGGCCGGGCCGCCAGCGCCAGCGCCTGTCACCGAAGCAACCTCGGAAGCCTCGATCCGGCCAGGAGGGCGAGACGAGCTATCCTTCACCTTGGCGCCAGGCCAGGGTGCCGAAGTCAAGCTCGTGAGGCGGCAGGGTGCCAAGGCAAACTTTTCCTGGACAGCTGACCGTGGTGAACTTCGAGACGCACGGCGATGGCGGCGGGCAGTCCGTAAGCTACGAAAAGGGTCGCAGCGTTCCCACTGACGAAGGTGCCATGAAGCCGCCTTTCGACGGAAATCACGGTTCGTTCTGGCGGAATCGCGGTGACAGAGAAGTAACGCTGACCATCACGACAGAAGGGAACTACATCGACATCAAGCTCACATCTAGTGCGATACAAATTCGTGGCAGCCTGTCGCAATCGATCGAGGCCCGCATTGGCTGCCTGAACGGGGCACCGGCGTGGTCTGGCCGTCTTCCAGAGCACACCGGTGCCCGCCCCGATCATGCACTCCCTGGTGCTGTGCTTCTCGATCGGCCTTGCGATCACTCTCGTCACGGTCGGGGCCGCCGCTGCCCTGAGCGTCCGGCATGCGACCAGGCGTTGGTCGTGGTTCTCGACCATCGCGCGCTGGGCGCCCTATTTCTCATCGCCGTCGGCCTCTATGTCGGATACCATGGCTGGACAGGACTATCCGCCGCGAGGGCCTGATGCGCTCACGCTTCAAGCCAAAACCGCAATCCGAGATAGCGAGCCAATGGAATCCGAGATAGTAGGCACCGAAAGCTTTGAGCCGGCGCCTAAGGCGGTTCCATCGGGTTGGCGATCGCTGATGACGCGCGAACGTTGGACCGAAGTCGCGCGCATTATATTTACCGGCCTGATGGCCTTTCTGTACTGGCAACAGCTGATTCCCATTCAAGCCTTGTGGGTGGCAGTTGCCATCGGCTTGTATCCGCTCGTCAAGACCGGCGTCGTTGACCTCGCAAAAGAGCACAAGATCGGTACCGAAATATTCGTCACCATCGCCACGGTGGTGGCTCTGATCGGAGGCGAGACCGTCGCCGGCGCGGTCCTCATGGTGATCATTCTGATCGCGGAGTTCATCGCCGATCTGAATATGGATCGTGCGCGAGCCTCAATCAAAGACTTGATCGGCTCGGTGCCCCAAGTGGCGCTTGTGCGGGACGCAGGTGGCGAACGCAAGGTCCCGATCGAGAATCTGCGCGCAGGCAACGTTGTCTTGGTGCGGGCCGGCGAGAAGATCCCGGTCGATGGCACCGTCGTCGGTGGAGCGGCTTCGGTCAACGAAGCATCGATCACAGGAGAAAGCATTCCGAAGGACAAGAGCGATGGCGCCGATGTCTTTGCCGGAACCGTCGTCGAATCCGGAGCCCTCGACATCGAGACCGAGAAGGTTGGTGCCGACACCACCTTTGCCCGCATCATCAGTCTGGTCGAGAATGCCGAAGCAGAACAGGCACCCGTCCAGAAACTGGCGGATAAGGTCGCGTCATGGCTGATCCCGGTCGTGCTGATCTTCCTCGTCGCGGTTTATCTTTATACACGCGACATTCGGATGATCGTCACTCTGCTGATTTTCACATCGCCTGCCGAACTCGGATTGGCGACCCCTCTGGTGATTATCGCAGCCATTGCGCGAGCCGCACGCAGTGGAATTCTGGTCAAGGGCGGCGTCTATCTGGAGTCTTTGGCCAAGGTCGACGTCCTGGTGTTCGACAAGACAGGCACCCTGACGGCAAACAAGCCCGAGGTTGTCGGCGTGGAGATGCAGGACGGCACGCTTTCGGAAGCTGATCTGATCGGCCTTGCCGCCGCCGCCGATCGGCGCTCGGCTCACCCCTTGGCGAAGGCGGTCGTCAATTATGCCGCCCGGATGAAAATCGATGTCCCGGAACCGGAGCAGTACGAGCAGTTGCAGGCGCGCGGTGTGAAGGCGACGGTCTCCGGACGCACCGTGCTGGTCGGGAATGCATCGTTGTTGCGCGAGGCCGGCGTGCCGCTTTCCGATGCGATCGAAAAGGGCGGACAGACGCCGGTTCACGTCGCGGTCGATGGGAAATTCGCGGGCGTGATTTTTATTGCCGACACATTGCGACCAGGTGCGCGCGAAGCGCTGGCAAAGCTCCGTGCAACCGGGGTCAAGCGCATGGTGATGGTGACGGGTGACAATGAGGCCACAGCGCGGACCATCGCCAAGGAACTCGGCGTGGATGAAGTGCGTGCCAATCTGATGCCGCAGGACAAGGTCGCCGCCATCGCCGAACTGCAAAAGCAGGGCCATCGCGTGGCGATGGTCGGCGACGGGATCAACGACGCGCCGGCGCTGGCCCGCGCCGATGTCGGCATTGCGATGGGCGGCGGCGGCACGCAGGCAGCGCTGGAAGCCGCCGACATCGCATTGATGAAGGATGATCTGGCAAGAATTGTCAGCGCCCGCGCGATTGCGCGACGTGCTTACCGGACAATTCAGGAAAATATCTTCGTCGGTGTCGGTGTTGTGCACGTTTTAGGCATTACCGCAGCGCTGATGGGCTGGATCGGTCCTATCCAGGCAGCGATTTTGCACTTGGGGCCAGATGTCCTGGTGTTCCTGAATTCGGCAAAACTGCTGCGCGTTCGAATCCAAGATGTTTAGCGCATCTCTTTGGAGCCTAAGGCGCTTGCAGTTCTTTGGACGACAAATGCGTCCAATTCGCATGGCCCACGAAACCGGGCAACCGCAATTTCCGCCTGGTGAAGCTTGCATGCGAACCGCTGTCTTGCATATGCTGTGTCAGACTGGAGGTGGGATATGCGCGCACCAGTTATTGCAGCTTTGGGATTGTCGGCATTGGTTGCCGCGAGTCCGGCCAAGGCTCACACGGACGGTCCAATCTATGGCGCGGATGTAGTGGCCTCGAAGTGCAATGACCCATCCGCTGAGTTTTGCGTCGATAGTGTCCTGAAGGTTCTGCAAAAAGTTTTGGAGAGAGAACGGCGCTTGCTCTGAGGGGCGAGCGGCCATGGCACGGTGGTGACGTTACGATCACCGATTCCCGTGGAAGGGGAAGTGCCATGACCAATCGAGAAGTTAGACTGAGCAGAGGCGAGTTGAAAGCGTTGCTGTTGTCGGATGAGGACGGCTTTCGCCAGGCATTGCAGACTGTCGTGCAGGAGGTTCTTGAAGCCGAGATGACGGAGGCGATCGGGGCCGAGAAAGGCGAGCGGACGACGGAACGGATTGGCTACCGGTCCGGCTATTACGAGCGCAAGCTGGTGACGCGGGTTGGGGTGCTGGAGCTGCGCGTTCCGCAGGATCGGGCCGGCCGGTTCTCGACGGAGTTGTTTGAGCGCTACCAGCGTTCGGAGAAGGCATTGGTGTCGGCACTGGTGGAGATGTACGTGCAGGGCGTCTCGACCCGCAAGGTGAAGGCGGTGACGGAGGAATTGTGCGGCCACTCTTTCTCGGCCTCGACGGTGAGCGAGGCGACGATGCGGCTGGATGAGGCGCTCAAGGCGTTCTTCACGCAGCGGCTCGAGGAAAGCTATCCGTATCTCATTTTGGATGCGCGCTACGAGCGGGCTCGCGAGGCGGGCGTGATCGCCAGCCAGGCGGTGCTGGTGGCGATCGGCGTGGATTGGGAGGGCCGGCGCCAGGTTCTGGGCGTGGAGCTGGCCAACCGGGAGAGCCATTCGAGCTGGCGCGAGTTCCTGACGGGGCTCAAGAATCGCGGGCTCGCCGGCGTCGAGTTCGTCGTCTCCGACGACCATCCGGGGCTCAGGGCGGCGATCCGCGAAGTGCTGCCCGAAGCGGTCTGGCAGCGCTGCTACGTGCACTTCCTCAGAAACGCGCTCGACTACGTGCCGCGCAAGGTCGACGACGATTGCCTGATGGAACTCAGATGGTTCTACGACCGGCGCGACCTCGCCGAGGTCAAACGCGACCTGGCGCAGTGGATCGCCAAATGGCAGGCCAAATACCCGAAGCTGGTCAACTGGGTGGAAGACAATATCGAGGAGACGCTGAGCTTCTATCGGCTGCCGCTAGCTCACCACAAGCACATGAAGTCGACGAACATGCTGGAGCGGCTGAACCAGGAGATCAAGCGGCGCACCCTGGTCGTTCGCATCTTCCCCAACCCAAGGAGCTGTCTGCGACTGGTTCGGGCGTTGGCGGTGGAGATCCACGAGAACTGGCTCGAGGCGACCCGCTATCTCAACATGGATCATCTGCGCGAGCACAAGAAGGAGAGCCTGAGGGCCTTGGCCGCCTGAGCACCGTCATGTGTCCGCCGCCCAGCTAAACACGGGGGCTGCGCGACGGACACCCCGACGTCACCGCGATGCCACGCCATTTTGCAGAACTTGACGCACACAACTTTTGCGTCGGATTCCTGGCAGCGGTTTGGTCCCAACTCTACGCCACGGAGACTCATTGCGCACTGCCAGCGGTTAGCATGCGCGATTTGTCGGACATTTACCGCGTCTTTTTGTTGAAAAATCCCGACTTAAACGACGTTCCGGCTTCAATCGCGGTAACAAAAGCGTTTGAGGCCCATACTGGGTGTCCAGGCTGGCGTCCGCGTTCAGATGGAGAATAGCTGGAGGCCAAAAAGGGCTCGAACTGGCCGAACGTGTGGCAGATCCAGCAGAGCTAGCCCGCGATCGGCCCGTCATGTTGCTACGCCTGAAACCGCCATCGCTGCCGTTTGTACTGAGCCGGCAGTCGCTATTAATATTGAGATTGGACTTTTTGGACCCTTCGTGGCTCGATAGGTCAGCTTCTCGAAAACGCATTGGGGCGCAGAAATACCCGTCTTTCAAATGACCGGGCGGCGGCCGCTATCGGCCAGGTGACAAGAGGCAACGCCGCCATGTGGCACGGATCGCAGCATCGGTTCCTCGACCCGGCAAACATCGATCGCCACCGGACAGCGCGTGTTGAACCGGCACCCCGGAGGCGGCGCGCTTGGGCTCGGCGGATCGCCGGCGAGAATGATCCGGCGGCGTCCCGCTTCGATGCGGGGATCGGGAGAAGGAACCGCCGACAGCAGCGCCTGGCTGTAGGGATGGGCCGGCTCGCGAAACAGCGGGCGGGTCACGCCGGCCTCCGCGATGCGGCCGAGATACATCACCGTCACGTCCGAGCAGACCTCGCGCCCGGACGCCACAGAGTGCGGCCAAAAGTATTTGGGGAGGCCAACCGGCGTATGGACCC
>NZ_JAMYQF010000094.1:0-13212 GCF_040320745.1 Mesorhizobium sp. M0621
GCCGCAAATCGAAATCCCCATAGCCATCGCCTGTGGCCCGCGGGTTCCTTCCTCGGGGACTTTCGTACGCCTGCCGGCGCCCGAAACTCTTCACGATAGCCGACGGTTACAGCGCACGTCTGCTTTCGGCAAATTCGCCGCGTACCCAGTCGGCAAACGCGGCGGCAGGCTCCGAGAGATCGCGCAAGCTTCTGGCCACCAGCCAATAGGCGCCGGATGCGACGTCGATGTCGAACGGCTTGATCAGCGCGCCGGACTTGATTTCCCCGCCGATCTGCAAGAGATCGCCCAGTGCCACGCCATGTCCGAGCAGGGCGGCCTGCTTAGAAAGCGACGCATCAGCCAGCATGGGGCCGCGCGCGGGCACGGCGTCGGCGGGCACGCCGGCCGCTTCGAACCAGCGCGCCCAGCCCTGACGGTTCTCCTCGTGCAAAAGCGTGTAGCGACCAAGGTCTATCGGCCTCTCGAGGGGAGGGCCCGAGGCAAGCAGCGCCGGCGATAGAACCGGAGAATCGACTGTCGAGGCAAGCCGCTCGGCCTGGCTGCGCGGCCAGGAGTTGGCATGCGCGCTGAAGCGCAGGGCAAGTTCGGGCTGATCGCTGCGGAACTCGATCAGCCTTGGATCGACTTCGAGAGAGATATCGATATCGGGACGCAATTGGCGAAACCGGTTGAGCCGGGGCACCAGCCACACTGAGGCAAGGGATGGTTCAACGCTGACGCGAGCCACGGACTGTGCCGGCGTCGCCACCAGTTCCCCAAGCAAGGTATCGATGGCGTCAAAACTTCTGACGAGCTGATCCAGCAGACGCCGGCCGGTGTCGGTCAGTTCGACGCGACGATGGTGACGTTCGAACAAGGGCTGGCGCAGGAAGATCTCGAGCTCGCGGATCTGCCGGCTGATCGCCGCCTGCGAGACGAAAAGCTCCTCGGCGGCCCGGCTGAAGCTCAGATGCCGCCCGGCCGCCTCGAAGCTCCTCAATGCCGTTAGCGGCAGGCGTCCGCGCTTCATTCGCATAACCCAGGATTATCCGAAGTGGAAATTATACTCGTTTGAAGGCGAAGGCCAGCGGCGGTCAAATCGCGTCAAAGGAGACACAAACATGATCCAGTTGCTGAGCATCTTTGGCGATGTCATGCGGATCGCAACGTTTCAATGGCGTGACGAAAGGCAGCATGAAAAGTGCCGCCAAGAACCGGCCAGTTCTGGCCGCCGGGCGCCTTCGGCTGACAGGCAGCCGTTTCGCCGTTTCTGTCCGTGACGGCGGCAGGCGCGCAAGGAACGGGATTGCGTTCTCCAGTGGAAGCCCACATCTATCGCCTAGGAAACGCGATACGGAGACTGTGGTGCGCGACCAGCATGGGCATGCGCATATCGCCGGACCGCCAAAGAGCGGCCGCAACTGGCCCGGTCCGTGGCGCAAGACGCCGGGGCGTCTCCTCGGCACGTCGCTCGTGCGCCTTTACCAGCTGACGCTGTCGGGCTTCGTCGGCAATTCCTGCCGGCATCTGCCGACCTGTTCCGAATACGCGCATGAGGCGATCGCCCGCCACGGCCTGTGGGCCGGCGGTTGGATGGGATTTTTCCGCGTGCTGCGCTGTGGGCCTTTCGGCACGCATGGCATCGACCGCGTGCCGGAAACCTTGGCTGAGCGCTATGTCTGGTTCACGCCATGGCGCTACTGGCGGATCGGCAGCAAGCCCGGCGAAGCGCAGGGGTGATCGAGCCGGCGGCACCGCGCGTTTACGATCCGGTAGGGTTAACGCAAGCCTGCACAAAGACTGCGCATTTGAGACAAAATCGAGACAAGAGACCTCGCTAAGCCGCTCGCGAACCCCCCTTCTGGAGCGAGCAGAAAATGCGTAATTTCGACCGTCTTCCCTTCATCTTTGCCGGGATCCTTTTCCTGCTCGCCTGGCTGCTGGGATTTCCGTTGCGTGCGCAATCGGCGCCGCTGAAGGACATCGAATGCACGCTGATCGCCGATGCGGCGAGCGGCAAGACGCTCTACCAGGATGGGGTTTGCGATCAGCGGTTCAGCCCGGCGTCGACGTTCAAGGTGCCGCTGTCACTGATCGGTTACGACAGCGGAATCCTGAGCGACGAGCACACGCCGAGCTGGGACTACAAGCCGGAATTCAACGCGGTGAAGCGAGATCGGAAGACCGTCGATCCGGTGACCTGGGAGCGGGATTCGATCCTGTGGTTCTCAAGGGAAATCACCCGCCGGCTTGGGTCGCAGAGTTTTGCCGGTTATGTCTCGAAATTCGACTATGGCAACGCCGATGTTTCCGGCAACCCCGGCAAGAATGATGGCCTGATCCAGTCCTGGGTGAATTCTTCCCTGAAGATCACACCGGTCGAGCAGGTCGATTTCCTGCGCAAGCTTCTGACCCGCAAGCTGCCCGTCTCGGCCAAAGCCTATGACATGACCAACGCCATCATCCCGACATTCCAGGCCGGGGGCTGGACGGTGCAGGGCAAGACCGGCAGCACCAGGCTGGCTAACGATGCCGACAAGATCAGGGACAAGCGCTCGCTCGGCTGGTTCGTCGGCTGGGCGAACAAGGACGGCCGCCAGATCGTCTTTGCGCGGCTGGTCGTCGATACCAACCGCGCCGATATGCCCAAAGGCCTCAAGACGCGGACCGCGTTCCTGAAGGATCTGCCGCTGCTCATTAAATGAAGGCCTGATGCCTGAGCCGGGCTTTACGGCGGCGGAATCTGTCCATAAAAGACAGCCGCTGCCGGACGCATCCGGCTTCCATCGATGCATGTCGTAACCCCAAAACCGCCATACACTTTTGGGCGACATGCATTTTAACCACCCGCGCTCGTTTGCGGGACTGGATAGGAGATACATGATGCTGAATTCCGTTTCCCTGACATTTCCCGATGGCTCCGTCCGCGAATACGACGCGGCGATGACCGGTGCTGGCCTCGCCGAATCGATCTCGAAATCGCTCGCCAAGAAGGCCGTCGCCTACGCCATCGACGGGACCGTGCGCGACCTCAGTGATCCGCTCGGCAAGTCCGGCAAGGTCGAGATCGTCACCCGCGACGATCCGCGCGCGCTGGAACTGATCCGCCACGACACCGCGCACGTGCTGGCGGAAGCCGTGCAGGAACTGTGGCCGGGAACGCAGGTGACCATCGGGCCAGTGATCGAGAACGGCTTCTATTACGATTTCGCCCGCAACGAGCCGTTCACGCCAGACGACTTTCCGGTGATCGAGAAGAAGATGCGCGAGATCATCGCGCGCAACAAGCCGTTCACCAAGGACGTCTGGTCGCGCGACAAGGCAAAAAAAGTCTTTGCCGACAAGGGCGAGCGCTACAAGCTGGAGCTGATCGACGCCATTCCCGAGGATCAGGATCTCAAGATCTACGCGCAGGGCGATTGGTTCGACCTCTGTCGCGGACCGCACATGGCCTCAACCGGCCAGATCGGCAATGCCTTCAAGCTTATGAAGGTGGCCGGTGCCTATTGGCGCGGCGACTCGAACAACCCGATGCTGACGCGCATCTATGGCACGGCCTGGGCCGACCAGGCCCAGCTTGAAGCCTACCAGATGATGCTGGAGGAGGCCGAGAAGCGCGACCACAGGAAGATTGGCCGCGAGATGGACCTGTTCCATTTCCAGGAAGAGGGGCCTGGCGTCGTCTTCTGGCATGCCAAGGGCTGGAAGATGTTCCAGAACTTGGTCAATTACATGCGCCGCCGCCTCGACGAGCAGGGCTATCAGGAGGTCAACGCACCGCAGGTGCTCGACAAGAGCCTGTGGGAGACGTCAGGCCACTGGGGCTGGTATCGCGACGCCATGTTCAAGGTGACTGTCGCCGGCGACGATACCGACGACGATCGTGTCTTCGCGCTGAAGCCGATGAACTGCCCTGGTCATGTGCAGATTTTCAAGCATGGGTTGAAGTCTTATCGCGATCTGCCCGTAAAACTTGCAGAATTTGGCAATGTGCATCGCTACGAGCCGTCGGGCGCGTTGCACGGGCTTATGCGCGTGCGCGGCTTCACGCAGGACGATGCGCATATCTTCTGCACCGAGGAGCAGCTGGCGTCGGAGTGCCTGCGCATCAACGACCTGATTCTGTCGACCTATGCCGACTTCGGTTTTGACGAGATCAGCGTCAAGCTGTCGACACGGCCGGACAAGCGCGTCGGCACCGACGAAGCATGGGACCACGCCGAGGCGATCATGGGCAGCGTGCTGGAGACGATCAGGACGCGATCCGGCAATCGCATCAAGACCTCGATCAATCCGGGTGAGGGCGCCTTCTACGGGCCGAAATTCGAATATGTGCTGAAGGACGCCATCGGCCGCGAATGGCAGTGCGGCACGACGCAGGTCGATTTCAACCTGCCGGAGCGATTCGGCGCCTTCTATATCGGCTCGGATTCGGAGAAGAAGCAGCCGGTGATGGTGCACCGAGCCATCTGTGGCTCGATGGAGCGCTTCCTCGGCATCCTGATCGAGAACTATTCCGGCCATTTCCCGCTCTGGTTCGCGCCGCTGCAGGTGGTGGTGGCGACGATCACCTCGGATGCCGACGGCTATGCGACCGAGGTGGTGGCAAAGCTGAAGGCCGCCGGCCTGTTGGCGGAAGCGGATTTGCGCAACGAGAAGATCAACTACAAGGTCCGCGAACACTCGCTGGCCAAGGTTCCGGTCATCCTGGTCTGCGGCAAGCGCGAGGCGGAAGAGCAGACGGTCAACATGCGCAGGTTGGGCTCACGCGACCAGGAATCGCTTGGCCTTGACCAGGCGATCGCGAAACTGACCGACGAGGCTGTTACACCCGACCGCAAGCGCAAACGCGCGGCCTGATCGGCATAGTTTGACCAAATGGCGGTGGGGTGACCCACCGCCATTTTCATATCCCTGTCACGCCGACCTTGTAACGAACCCCTATGCCCAAGCTGAAATTGCGCGAACGACCCTTTCCCGAGCTTTCCTATGCCAATCCGCGCCAGCCGGCGCTGACGCGCTGGTTCATTCAATCGGTCGAAGGCCTGTCGGGCCGCGACCGTTACACCGCGCTTTACGATTTCTGGCGCCGCCAGGTCGTTCCGACCGGCGAACGCGTGTTCAGCCGCATGCTCGACCTGATCGACGTCCGGGTGCGGACATCAGACCAATGGCCGCCCGCACAGTTGCCGGATACGCCGCTGGTGATCGTCGCCAATCATCCGTTCGGCATTGGTGACGGCATTGCCGTGCTGTCGCTGGCCGAGCAACTTGGGCGGCCGTTCCGGGTGATGATCCACAAGGACCTGCTCAAGATCCGCGAGATGGAGCCATACTCGCTGCCGATCGACTTTTCGGAGACCAAGGACGCGCTGAAGAACAACATGGCCGTGCGCCACGAGGCGGTGCGGCTGCTCAAGGAAGGCGTCACCATCGTGGTGTTTCCGGCCGGTGGCGTCGCCACCGCGCCAAAAGGCTTTGGCCGGGCGCGCGACCTGCCGTGGAAGATGTTTCCGGCGCGTCTCATTCAGGAGGCAAAAGCGTCGGTCATCCCGATGCATTTTTCCGGACAGAACGGCAGGCTGTTCCATCTGGTCAGTGGGCCGATGAACATGGCCGAACGCGACGGTCGGGTAGCGAAGTTCGTCGGAAAGGCGTCGCTGACATTGCGCACGTCGCTGCTCATCCACGAATTCGCGCGGCTGTCCGGCAAGGCGATCGTCGTGCGTGTCGGCGAGGTGCTGAGCTGGAGCGAACTGGAGCCGTTGCGCGACCGCAAGGCCTTGCTCGACCGCCTTTATCGCGGCGTGTTCGACCTCGCTCCAGTCGTGACGCGCCGCCGGCTTCCGTTCCTGCCGGCGCGGACCAAGCTAGCGGCTTGAGGCGACAACGGTCCGGCTCACGAGGGGTCGAGACTCGACCGTCCGTTCAGAAAATAGTATGACACTGTAACGTTGCGGTGCTATAAGGAGGCAAGGAACGAACTTGCCATGAGAACCAGCAAACCAATCACCGTGACCCTCGGCCGCCAGCAGAGCAGCGTCGACGCACGCCTGGCGTCGGGCGCCTACGACTCCGCCAGCGAGGTCATGCGGGCGGCGCTGCGCGCCCTCGATCGCGAGGAGCAGATCATCACCGCTGTCATGCGCGCCAAGGTCCAAGAAGCCCTTGACGACCCGCGCCCGGACATCCCCGCAGAAGACGTCTTCAAAGCGCTGCGCGCCCATCATGCGGACCGCATGAAGGCCGCTAAGCGTGACGCATAAGGTCGTCTTCAGGCCGGCGGCTCAAGCCGATCTCTTCGCCATCTACAGCTACATCGAAAACGACAGCGGGCGTCGGCGTGCCGGCGACTATGTCGACCGCATAGAGGCCGCGTGCATGGCACTGTCCACCTTCCCGGAGCGCGGGACCGTGCGCGACGCTGTTGGCCCCGGCGTCCGCATCGTCGGTTTTGAACGCCGCGTGTCGATCGTTTTCCGGGTCAACGGTGACACCGTGGTCATACTGCGTGTGCTCTATGGAGGACAGGATTATCCGGCCAGTTCAGAGGATGAAGCTGACACCTGATTCCTCCGGTAGGGATTGCGAACCGCAGTCAGGTCTAGTCCGCGCCTTCCTCAGGGTCCATCGCCGCGGCCTCGGTGGCCAGAACCTCAATCTCCTGGTTCTGCCCGGCCACGACCGTAAAATCCTTCTGATAGATGCGGTCGCGGTTCTTGGCGATGATGGTGTAGTCGCCCTCGGCCAGCACCATCGAGGCGAAGGCGCCGACGGTTTCCTTGATCGGATCGCCGGATTCGTTGAGCAGCGACCAGGAGGTGTCGGCGATCGCCTCGCCACCGGTCTCGCGCACCAGCTTCATCGTGATCTCGGCGGCGTGGTGCTCGACAGTGGCTTCGGTCAGCTTGCCTGCCTCGACGCGGATGTCGGAGCGGATGACCGCGTTGACCGCGCCATAGGTCGAGACGACATGGTAGATGCCGGCGTTGAGCCGCACGACGCTGTTGGGCTCGACATCGGGAATGATCAGCGCGCGGTCGCCATTGGCCTCGGCTGTGCCCTCGTAGATCGAAAAGCGCAGCTTCTTGGGCGGGATGCGCACGCCGCCGGACAGCACGGCGTCGAGCTTGAGGCCGCCGGCGTCGAGCACGAGGCTCTCGCGCTTGGCGTCCTTGCTGACGGTGATGCGCTTGGTGGCGCCGGCCCTGCCATAGGAGGCGTGAACCAGATAGCTGCCGGGCTCGAGCTGGAAGACGGCGGTGCCACCATGGGCGGAGGCGACCATCGGCAATTTGCCGTTAACGGCTTCGGGCTTGAAGACCCGCCAGACGATGCCGCGCGTGATGTCGGAACCCTTGTCGGTCAGCTGGGCGGAGAGTGTGATGGCGCCGCCGCCGCTCAGCGCCAATGACGTCTCGCCTTTCGGCGTCGCATAGCTCGAGATTCCCGGAAGCTTCAGGTCGCTTACGCCGTCCAAATTCTGTGCCAAGGCGAACGAAACCGGCGCCATGAACAGCAGGGCGCCGAACCAGACCAGTAAAAGACGGACAGTCCCCTCAAACATGCCTTGCGTTGAAGCCCATGGCGGTGGCAATTTCAAGGCTTAAGAGTCCGATCGATACGACTCTTCCGTCCGGCGTATTCCGCGCCAATGCCCGAGCCGCCCCGAATTCCCGATGGTGCGCTTCAGCTCAAAACAGAATGTTTAGGAGATTTGCGCCCATGGCGTCGCCAATCATCGATTTCCTGCTGACCCGAAACTCCGCGCCGATCCCTGATTTGAAGGAGCCGGCGCCGAGCGATGCGGAGATCGCGACGATGATCACTGCCGCCTCGCGGGTGCCCGACCATGGCCGATTGGAGCCTTGGCGCTTTATCCTCTATCGTGGCGATGCTCGTATCGAGATCGGCAGACAACTGGCCGCGCTTGCCGAGCAGCGGGAGGGACCCTTGCCGGAAGGCCGCCGTAATCAGGAACTGGCGCGGTTCTCGCGCGCGCCGCTGGTGATCGGCGTGGTGTCGATCCCCAGGGAGAATCCAAAAATACCGCAATGGGAAATGTTCCTGTCGGGCGGCATGGCGGCGATGAACCTGATGATGGCAGCCAATGCGCTGGGTTATGGCACCAATATGATCAGCAACTGGTATTCGGATGTGCCGGAGGGCAGGGCGCTGCTCGGGCTGGCGCCGCACGAGCGCGTCGTCGGCTTCATCCATGTCGGCTCCTATGAGGGGCCGGCGCCGGAGCGGCCACGACCTGATCCGGCGAGGCTCTATGCCGATTATTCGGGACCATGGAACGGCTGAATGTTCTATGAGCCGTCAAAGGGCCACGGCCTGCCGCACGATCCATCGAAGGCGATCGTGGCGCCGCGTCCGATCGGTTGGATTTCGACACTGAACGGGGCTGGTGAGATCAATCTCGCACCATACTCCTTCTTCAATGCCGTTTCGACGCGGCCGTTCATCGTCTGGTTCTCCTCCGAGGGCGAGAAGGATAGCGCTTCCTTTGCCCAGGAGACCGGCGAGTTCGTCGCCAATCTCGTCAGCCGCGATCTTGCGGAGAAGATGAACCGCACATCGGTCAATGCACCGCGCGGCGTCAATGAATTCGTCTATGCCGACCTTGCCATGGCGCCGTCGCGCCTGGTCGCGCACCCCCCCCTTGGGGCGGCGCCCGGCCCGCAAGAAAGCCGGGTGACGGAGGTGTTTCGGCCAAAGGCGCTGGACGGATCGCCGACAAGCGCTGTCGTCGTCGCCGGTGAAGTGGTCGGCGTATACATCGACGATACCTTCCTGACAGACGGTCTGTTCGACATTACCAAGGCAGGCAACGTCGCTCGCCTCGGCTATATGGAGTATGCCAGCGTCGACGAGGTATTTTCGATGCGCCGGCCGCGCTGGGACAAGGATTAGACGCCTAGGCCCGCGCCTTGTCAGCGCTTGTCCTCCGCCGGGCTGTCATGACGGCGCGCACGTAGCCGGGTTCGCCGATGCGAATGCTTCCATCAGGGAGGCCAAGTATGCGGTCGAGAGCGATCTCGTAGAGCCTGACGCGTTTCTCCAGGACCTCTATGGCGACGTCCATGTCGGCGTCGCTGCCGCCGGCGAATGCCTTGGCAATGATGTCGTGCGTGGCCATGCCGAACTGCATGACGATATCGGCGACGCCCTCCGGGTCGAATGTCCTGAAGGTGCCGTCTTCGATGCCTTGCCTGATGATCTTGACCAGCAAGGGCGAAAAAGACGCGCTGGCCGCCAGGTTGATGCGGTGGAAAAGCACCAGATTCTCCGGCCGAAACAGCGTCTCAAAAAGAGCCCAGGCTTCCGGAGCAGTGTCGATCTTGGCGCGCCGCGACTGGGCCAGCAGGCTGTTCAGGCGGCCGAGCGGATCGAGACCGGGATCGTCGAATATGTCCTGGACGCCAGCCAGTGCCTGTCTCGCGAATCGCTCGGCCAGCGCCAGCAGAAGAGCGTCCTTGGAGGCGAAGTAGTGATAGAAGGCGCCCTTCGAGACGCCGGCGGCGGCGATGACGTCGTTCAGGCTCGCCTTGTCGTAGCCCTGCGTCAGGAAAAGTGCCTGAGCATGATCCAGAAGTTCTTCTCGCCTGAGCTCGGGATGCTTGATGACACGGGGCATGACGAAACCTTCTGCACGCGATGGCCGCTCTCGTCCAGATGCGCGGCAATCGTTGGCCTGCCGGCTTGAATGGCAGACCATCGGTCGGTATAATAGACCAGTGGTCTAGAGTGGCCAATCGGTGGGGCATGTCGCGGAAGGTTTTGTCATGATCTCGAAGTTGATTCTTCAGACATTTGCGTGGTTCGGCGTCATGGGCGCCTTGCTCTTCCTGTCGGCCGGCACGCTGCACTGGCCGGGAGCCTGGGTGTTTCTGGTGGTAATGGTGGGACTTAGCCTCACCATGGGCGTGGCGCTGGCCCGGCGCGATCCCGGCCTGATGAATGAGCGGCTGAGCCCTCCCATCCAGAAGAATCAAACCGCGGCCGACAAGGTGCTGTTGACCATACTGCTGGCCGCTATCTTCGGTTGGCAGGCCCTGATGGGCTTCGACGTCCGTTTCGGCTGGTCGGTGGTTCCCGTCTGGATGCAGGTGATTGGCGCGACGATCCTGCTGCTGGGAATCTGGATCTGCCACCTGACGATGCTGGAGAACAGTTTCGCGGCGCCCGTCGTGAAGATCCAGGACGAGCGCGGCCAGCGCGTGATCACCACGGGTCCCTACAGCTACGTACGGCATCCTATGTATGCCGGCGCTATTCTCTTCTTTGCCGGCACGGCACTCTTGCTCGGCTCGTGGTGGGGGCTGGCATCGGTGATCGTCTTCATCATTCTTCTGGCTGCCCGCACATTCATTGAGGAAAGCACGCTGCGCACCGGCCTGCGAGGCCATGACGACTATGCGGCCCATGTTCGCTACCGCCTGATTCCGCTGGTCTGGTAGCGATTCAGGCGCTCAGGCGGAAATACCTGCCGCCTTGGCCCGCGCCAGAAGCCGCTCGGCCAGCCGCAGATGCGGTCTGTCGTACATCTTGCCGTCGATGCCGACGACGCCTGGATTTCCGGCCGCCTGGAATGCGGCGACGATCGCCGCCGATTGTCTCACGGCCTCGACCGACGGCGTGAAGGCGGCGTTGATGACGGGTACCTGGTCGGGGTGGATCGCCATCTTGCCGGTGAAACCGTCGCGTTCGGCCTCGGCGCATTCCGCTTCGAAGGCGGCCATGTCGCGAAAATTCGGAAAGACGGTGTCGATCGCCGCGACCTCCGCGGCCCCGGCCGCAAGGATGGTCGCTGTGCGAGCGTGACGGAACACGTCCGTGTAGCGGCCGCGCTCGTCGCGGGCCGTGCGCGCGCCGATCGCCGCCGACAGGTCTTCCGCACCCCAGGTGAGACCGGCAAGCCGTGCGCTCGTCCCACCATAGGTCGCCGCCGCCAGCACGCCCGCAGGCGTTTCCGTGATGATCGGCAGGATCCTGATCACACCATCGGCCAGGCCATTTTCGGCCTCGTGCACCCTGAGCTTTGCCGACAAATGTTGCACATCCTGGCCGCTGTTCGACTTGGGCAGCATGACGCCATCGGGTCTTGCCGGCACCAACGCCGCCAGATCGTCATCGGTCAGCCCGGTCGACAGATCGTTGACCCTGACATAGATCGCCGAGCCGGTTTGCGCCCTGCGCTCGACGATGAAGCGCGCCGCCACCTCGCGCGCCAGCGCCTTGTTATGCGGCGCCACGGAATCTTCCAGGTCGACGATGACCACATCGGCGCCGGCACCAAACCCTTTTTGCAGCTTCCTCTCGGAATCCCCGGGGACGAACAGCAAAGAACGCATGCGTCAGGCCGCCTTCTTCAGCATCATCGCTTGCCGCGTGCATTTGGCGACGAGGTCGCCATGCTGGTTGTAGGCGCGATGCTCGAATTCGACGATGCCGCGATCGGGTTTCGACCTGGACTCGCGCACCGAGATGACCGTTGTCTCGACCCGGATGGTGTCGCCATGGAAGACCGGGTGCGGAAACACGGTTTCCTTCATTCCGAGATTGGCCACCGTGGTGCCGACGGTGATGTCATTGACCGAAATGCCGATCATCAGCCCGAGCGTGAACAGCGAGTTGACCAGCGGCTTGCCCCATTCGCTCTTGGCGGCAAAATCGAAGTCGATATGCAGCGGCTGCGGGTTCAGCGTCATCACCGAAAACAGCATGTTGTCGCTTTCGGTGACAGTCTTGCGCAGCGTGTGCTGGAAGACCTGGCCGACAACGAACTCCTGGAGATAAAGCCCGGCCATTTTCTCTCGCCTCCACTACCTGACGGTTGATATGCGCTGCATCCAGTGCTCGCAAGCCAGTTAATGAACATGGTGAACCGTTCGTAAACCATTTCTGCCTACGGTCCTGGTCGGGGCCAGAGACCTTCTGGCAAGGGGCGTAAGCAGACGGGCATGGTTGTTTCGCATTTCCTGAAGTGGATCTACACGGCCAGGGTGTCGGAGCGCGCAGCCGCGGCCAGTGCTTTGGCCCGGGCCTATATCAATTCCGAATTGCCTTTCGAGGACCGTTGCGCCGCCGAGGCTGCGCTGACGCTGCTGCTCGACGATGCCTCGTCGAAGGTGCGTCTGGCGATGGCCGAGGCGCTGTCCATGAGCCACCACGCGCCGCTGCAGATCATCAGCGTGCTGGCCTCCGACCAGCCGGAAGTCGCCGGCGTGGTGCTGGCACGCTCGCCGCTGCTCACCGACGCCGATCTGATCAACTGCGTGGCCTCAAGTCCGAAGGCGACGCAGAAATTGATCGCCGACCGGCCGTTCGTCTCGATGGCGCTGTCGGCGGCCATCGCCGAGATCGGCGAGGCTGAAGCCTGTGCCGTGCTGCTCGCCAACAGCGGCGCCGGCATTGCCTCGCTCAGCTTCCGCCGCATGGCGGAGCGCCACGGCCATATTCCCCTGGTACGCGAGGCGCTGATATCGGACGCCCGCCTGCCTGCCGCCTGCCGGCATATGCTGCTGGTCAAGCTCGGCGAAATGCTGAAAACGTCGCCGCTAGTGATGGCGTTGATGGGCGCGGCGCGCGCCGACCGGGTCATGCGTGACGCTTGCGTCAAGGCTTCGGTGACGCTGATCGAGGGTACGCGCCAGGAAGAACACGCGGCACTGATCGAGCATCTCAGGCTGCGCGGCGATCTCACCGCCAGCTTCCTCATCCGCACCATCGCGCATGGCAAGGTCGATTTCTTCGGCTCGGCGCTGGTCGCGCTCAGCCAGCAGTCCGAACAAAGGGTGAGGGCGCTACTTGCCGGCGGGCACGATGTCGCCTTGCAGGCGTTGTTCCGCAGCGCCGGCCTCGCCGCCGCCACGCACGCCATCATCCTGCGCGCGCTGAAGATCTGGCGCGAGGTCGCCAACGGCAAGCGCGTCGCCGGTGTCCAAGAGGTCAGCTGGCTGATGCTCAAGGAAGTGGGTGGACAGTCGACGGAAGGCGATCTGGCCGCGCTGGTCAAGTCGATCCATCTCGACGCACTGCGCGAGAACGCGCGGGGCCATGCGCTGGCGATCGCCGCCGCCTAAAGTGTATCGATATTCAGGTGATGCCGGCCTGCGAATGACGGTTCCCTGCGCTTCCGGTGCTCATATGTGGACGGCCCCCTGCTTGCAAGTGTTTGGCATGATGATTTGATCGGATCGCTTGCGCTCATATGTCCGGCCT
>NZ_JAMYQF010000095.1:0-11502 GCF_040320745.1 Mesorhizobium sp. M0621
AAACCTCCTTCAGCGTCCCGGCCGAAATAGAATCGAGCTTCGCCCCAAAACGCAACCGAGATGTGTGAATGCAATAGGTCACTATACGGGGAGAAATGCCCGGCAGGGCAATGAGGGGCAGCCCCGACCTAACGAATAAACCTACTCGAACACGATGCTGGGCACCGCCGCAGCAGCCGCACCACGCTCTTCGTTGACCCGGTCCCAGACCTTCGAAGCAATGTCGCGGTAGATTTTCGCCTCGGCGCCGTCGGGCTTCGAGACGACCACCGGCGTGCCGGCATCAGAGCTTTCGCGGATACCCATCTCGAGCGGCACTTCGCCGAGGAAGGTCACGCCGAGACGCTCGGCCTCGCGGCGCGCACCGCCATGTCCGAAGATGTCGTAGCGTTTGCCGGTGTCCGGAGCGACGAAATAGCTCATGTTCTCGACGATGCCGAGCAGCGGCACGTCGACTTTCTTAAACATGTTGAGGCCTTTTCGCGCGTCGATCAGGGCCAGATCTTGCGGCGTCGAGACGATGACGGCGCCGGCCAGCGGCACCTGCTGGGCCATCGTCAGCTGCGCGTCGCCGGTGCCGGGCGGCATGTCGACGACGAGCACGTCGAGCCGGCCCCATTCGACCTCGCGCAGCATCTGCGTCAGCGCCGACATCACCATCGGGCCCCGCCAGATCATCGGCGTCTCCTCATCGACGAGGAAGCCCATCGACATCACCTTCAGGCCGTAATTCTCCATCGGCTTCAAGATCTTGCCGTCGATGGTCTGCGGCCGGCCGTGGATGTTCAGCAGCCGCGGCATGGACGGACCGTAGATGTCGGCGTCAAGAACGCCGACGCGCAGGCCATTGGCCGCCAGGCCAAGCGCGATGTTGGCGGCGGTGGTCGACTTGCCGACGCCGCCCTTGCCTGAGGCAACGGCAATGATTGCCTCGATTCCGGGCACGCCGCGCTTGCCCGAGCTGTGCGAGGCAGGCGCGTGCGGGGCAGCACGCGGCGCGGCAGCAGCGGGCGGAGCCGGCGGCGCGGGCCTGGATGCGGGGCGCGAGGGAACCGGCGCCTCCATGCCGCCGCCCTTCTTTTCGGCCGTCAGTGCGACGACGGCGCCGGCGACGCCGGGGATCGCCTTGACGACACGCTCGGCGGCGGCACGCAGCGGCTCCATCTCCTGGGCACGGGCAGCGGGAACGGTAATCGAGAAGAAGACCTTGGAATCGGCAATGAAAATCTCGGAAACCATGCCGAGATCGACGATATTGCCGGTGAAATCCGGCCCGTTGACCGTCTTCAGACGCTCGGTGACGATTTCCTTGGTGACGGACATGGCAGTTTTCCTTACGCAGCTTGCGCCTGAGATAGTGCAGTTTCCGGACGGAACCAAGCCGTGGAGCAACAGCTGGCTCGGCGTGCCCGGAAAACGACGAAGCCTGTCCGATTTGCCTGATCGGACGCATCGCGGAAACCGCAGCCAAAGTGGCCGATCATTCCAGCAGGTTGACCGTCGCCAATCAGCCGGTGCGACCTATCTGCATGACCATGAGGAACACGACAACCACGGAAGGAGATCATCATGCTCGCAAACTGCAACGCAACAGCCAATCTCGCGGTGAAGGATCTCGCGAAAGCCAAGGTTTTCTACGAGGGAACGCTTGGCCTGAAGCAGGTGCACGATGAGGGCGGTGAACTGATCGTGTATAAAAGCGGCGACACTGCCATCAATGTCTATCATTCCCAATTCGCCGGAACCAACAAGGCGACAGCGGTGACGTGGACGGTTGGCGACGAGATCGGCAATGTCGTCAAGGCGCTGAAGTCAAAGGGCGTCACCTTCGAGCACTATGAAATGCCGGGCCTGACACTGGAGGGCGATATCCACGTCGGCCACGGAATGAAAGTCGCCTGGTTCAAGGATCCGGACGGCAACATCCTGAACCTTGTGGACAGGTAGATTTCTTCACGTCACCTCGCCAGGCCGACCGCGAGGTAGGTGAGCGCCGAAATCATAGCGGTTGCCGGCAAGGTGACGATCCAGGCAATGACGATGTTGCTGGCAATGCCCCAGCGCACAGCCGAGACCCGGCGAGCGGCACCAACGCCTATGATGGCGCCGGTGATGGTGTGCGTGGTCGAAACGGGAACGCCGAGCCAGGTCGCGGCAAACAGGGTGATGGCGCCACCGGTCTCGGCGCAAAAACCCTGCATCGGGTTCAGCCGGGTGATCTTGGAGCCCATGGTGTGGACGATGCGCCACCCGCCGAACAGCGTGCCGAGCGCCAGTGCCGACTGGCAGGTGAGAACGACCCACAGCGGCACATAGAAAGTCGCGCCGAGCATGCCTTGCGAATAGAGCAGCACGGCAATGATGCCCATGGTCTTCTGGGCGTCGTTGCCGCCATGCCCGAGCGAATAGAGCGAGGCGGAAAAGAACTGCAGGACGCGGAAGGTGCTGTCGACCGCAAACGGCGACTGGCGCACGAAGAGCCAGGAAACGGTCAGGATCAGGACGAGCGCCAAGACAAAACCGGTTGCCGGCGACATAACGATAGCAGCGACAGTCTTGCCGAGTCCCGTCCAGACGATGGCACCGAGCCCGGCCTTTGCAACCCCGGCACCGACCAGACCGCCGATCAACGCATGCGAGCTGCTCGAAGGAATGCCGGCGATCCAGGTGACGATGTTCCAGACGATGGCGCCGACGAGTGCGGCGAAGATGACCGCCGGCGTGACGATGCTGACGTCGACGATGCCTTTTCCCACTGTCTCGGCGACGTGGAGGCCGAAGAACATGAAGGCGATGAAATTGAAGAATGCCGCCCACAACACCGCATATTGCGGCCTCAGCACGCGGGTGGAGACGATGGTGGCGATGGAGTTGGCCGCGTCGTGCAGGCCGTTGAGAAAATCGAAAAACAGCGCGACGGCGACGAGGCCGGCGAGAACGGGAAAGGCGATGGTGGCTTCCATTACCTATACATTCTCGATGACGATGCCGCTGATCTCGTTGGCGACGTCCTCGAAGCGGTCGACCACCTTTTCCAGCTGGCCATAGATTTCGCTGCCGATCAGGTAAGCCATCGGGTCGCTGCGGCCATGCCGCTTGAACAGGTCCTTCAGCCCTTGTTCGTGCAGATCGTCGGCACGGCCTTCCGCACGCATGACCTCTTCGGCGATGGCGTTGAGGCGCACCGTGTGCGCTCCGACCTTGCTGAGCAGCGGGATCGCCTCGGCGACAAGGTTGGCGGCAATGACGATGACGCCGCCCATTTCCTGCATCAGCGGGTCGAATTCCTTCCTTTCGAAGAGCTTCACCGTCTTGACGGTCTTGTGCATCATGTCGATGGCGTCATCCATCGACTGGATCAGGTCCTTGATGTCGCCGCGATCGAAAGGCGTGATGAAGGAGCGTCGCACCGCCAGCAGGACTTCTGCGGTGATATGGTCGGCCTCGTCTTCGAGATCGATGATTTTCTGTCCCCAGCGGTCGATGTCCTTGCCCTGGAGAAGCTGCTCCAGCGCCTCGGCGCCGCCGACCACGGTGCGGGAATGTCGTTCGAACAGCTCGAAGAAACGATCTTCGCGCGGCAAAAGCTTTCGGAACCAGCCCAGCATGGTCGATCTCCCAGGTTTCATCCACATAGCGCCGCATTCAGTCGGGGGGAACAGGTAGCCGGCTTAAAGATGTGGATGCAGGCCAATTGCTCATGGCGCTTGCGATGAAACGCGATTTCCCCGACCTTGCGCCGAACGACCGGAAGGATCGCATGATCGACAAGCTGGAATTCTTCATTGCGCTGGCCAGGGAGGAGCATTTTGGCCGGGCGGCGGAAGTGTGCGGCGTCACCCAGCCGACGCTGTCGGCTGGAATCAAGCAGCTGGAGGGCCAGCTTGGCGTCATGCTGGTTCTGCGCGGATCGCGCTTCCAGGGACTGACGCCGGAGGGCAAGCAAGTGTTGGTCTGGGCGCGCCGCATCGTCGGTGACACCCGCACCATGCGCGAAGAGATGCGCGCTGCGCGCTATGGTCTTTCGGGCCGCATCCGCATCGCCGCCATCCCGACGGCTCTGGCCATGGTGGCGCGGCTGACGACGCCGTTTCGGGCAAAGCATCCGGGCGTCACCTTCTCGGTGCTGTCGCGGACCTCGATCGAGGTGCTGTCGCTGCTGGGCAATTTCGACATCGATGCCGGCATCACCTATCTCGACAACGAGCCGCTGGGGCGGGTAACCAGCGTGCCGCTCTATGACGAGCGCTACCAACTGATCACCGCGATGGGAAATCCCTATTCCGACCGCGACAAAGTGACATGGGCAGAGCTCTCAAGCCTGCCGCTGTGCCTGCTGACGCCGGACATGCAGAACCGCCGCATCATCGACCAGCATCTGGCCGAAGCCGGCGTGCAGGTGCGGCCGACGCTGGAATCCAATTCGATGATCGTGCTGTTTTCGCATATCCGCACCGGCAAATGGTCGTCGATCATGCCGCTCAACCTTGCGGAAACATTCGGCTTTTCCGAACCGATCCGGGCCATCCCGATCGTCGAGCCGGACGCCAGCCACACGGTCGGGCTGGTGGCGACGCCGCGCGAACCGCACACGCCATTGGTCTCGGCGCTGCTGGACGAGGCGATGGCGCTGGCGGACGATTTCCACGCCCATCGCTAGGCTAAACAATGCTGGCTGACCAAGCTCGATAGAAATTTTCTATCGAGCAACGAAACAGCTTTATTGATTCAGCGGGTTTCCTCTGATTTTGTAAAGACTTAGCGATAAAAAGCTACCAGGGAGGGCGCTGCGTGACGATGCAGCCTGCAAGTACCGAGATCACATCGCGCACGGCCGCGATCATCCATGAGCTGAAGGGCCTCGAAGGCCCGTTGCTGCCGATTCTCCATGGCATCCAGGAAGAGTTCGGCCATGTGCCCAAGGATGCACTGCCGGTCATCGCCGAGGCGCTGAATATCTCCAGGGCCGAGGTGCACGGCGTCGTCAGCTTCTACCATGATTACCGCAGCCATCCCGCCGGCCGGCATGTGCTGAAGCTCTGCCAGGCGGAATCCTGCCAGTCGATGGGTTCGGGCGCCATCGCCGCCAAACTGCAACAGTTGCTTGGCATCGGCTTCCACGAGACGACCCGCGACGGTTCGGTGACCTTGGAGCCGGTCTATTGCCTCGGCCTGTGCGCCTGTTCGCCCGCCGCAATACTCGATGGCCAGGTGATCGGGCGGCTCGATGACGAGAAGCTCGACGAGATCGTTGCCGAGGTGCGTTCATGATCCCGCGTATCTACATTCCCGGCGATTCCGGTGCACTTGCACTTGGCGCCGAAAAGGTCGCCAAGGCGATCGCAAGTGAGCTTGCCGAGCGCGGCATCGAGGCCAAGATCGTGCGCAACGGTTCGCGCGGGGCTTATTTCCTCGAACCGATGGTCGAAGTTGCGACCGCCAACGGCCGCGTCGCCTATGGGCCGGTCAAGCCGTCCGACGTCAAAAGCCTGTTCGACGGCGGCTTCCTCACCGGCGGCCATCACAAGCGCTGGCTAGGTGCGCCGGACAAAATACCTTTCCTGGCCAAGCAGACGCGACTGACCTTCGCACGCTGCGGCGTCACGGATCCGCTGTCGCTCGAATCCTACAAGAAACATGGCGGATTGAACGGCCTGATGAACGCGCTGGGGCTGACGCCTGCCGCCATTGTCGCGGAGGTGACCGAATCCGGGCTGCGCGGGCGCGGTGGCGCCGGCTTCCCGACCGGTATCAAATGGAAGACGGTGCTCGATACATCAGGCGACCGCAAATACATCGTTTGCAACGCCGACGAAGGCGACTCGGGCACCTTCGCCGACCGCATGATCATGGAGGGCGATCCCTTCGTGCTGATCGAAGGCATGACGATCGCCGGTATCGCGACAGGCGCGACCAAGGGCTTTGTCTATGTCCGCTCGGAATATCCGCATGCGGTGGCGGTGATGAACAAGGCCGTCGAAATCGCCCGCAAGGCCGGCGTTCTTGGTGCCAGCGTGCTGGGTTCAGCCCACGCTTTCGACATGGAGATCCGGGTTGGCGCAGGCGCCTATGTCTGCGGCGAGGAGACGGCGCTGCTTGACTCGCTCGAAGGCAAGCGCGGCATGGTGCGGGCAAAGCCGCCGCTGCCGGCTCACAAGGGGCTGTTCGGCAAGCCGACGGTGATCAACAACGTCATCTCGCTGGCCTCGGTGCCTGTCATCATGGATAAGGGTGCGGCCTTCTACAAGGATTTCGGCATGGGCCGCTCGCGCGGCACGATCCCGATCCAGATCGCCGGCAACGTCAAATATGCCGGCCTGTTCGAAGCCGCTTTCGGCATGACGCTGGGCGAGATCGTCGACGAGATCGGCGGCGGCACGGCCACGGGACGTCCCGTCAAGGCAGTGCAGGTCGGCGGACCGCTCGGCGCCTATTTCCCGCGCGCGCTATTCGACACGCCATTCGATTATGAAGCCTTCGCGGCCAAGGACGGACTGATAGGCCATGCCGGCATCGTTGTGTTTGACGACAGCGCCGACATGCTGAAACAGGCACGCTTCGCCATGGAGTTCTGCGCCATCGAAAGTTGCGGCAAGTGCACGCCCTGCCGCATCGGCTCGACGCGCGGTGTCGAGACCATCGACAGAATAGCCGCGGGCATCGAGCCGGAGAAGAACCTCGCTCTGGTCACCGACCTCTGCAACACGATGAAATTCGGCTCGCTGTGTGCGCTGGGCGGTTTCACGCCCTACCCTGTCATGAGCTCGATCACCCATTTCCCCGACGATTTCAAGCCAGCGCCCGTGCGCGTGGCTGCTGAATAGGAGCTGGCAGATGAACATCAAGGCCGACTTCCCATCCCTCGTCGAAGAGATCGACTACGGAACCCCGGAATCGAAGGCGCAGAAGCAGGTCACGCTGAACGTCGACGGCCGCAGCATCACCGTCCCGGAAGGCACCTCGATCATGCGTGCCGCCATGGAAGGCGGGGTCGAGATCCCGAAGCTTTGCGCCACCGACATGCTGGACTCCTTCGGTTCGTGCCGTGTCTGCCTTGTCGAGATCGAAGGACGCGGCGGCACGCCGGCCTCCTGCACGACGCCTGTCGGCGAAGGCATGGTGGTGCGTACGCAGACCGAGCGGCTCGACGCCATTCGCCGCGGCGTCATGGAACTCTATGTCTCCGACCATCCGACCGGCTGGAACGAGAAGGCCGGAACCGGCGCCAGCGAGTTCGATGCGGTGGCGAAGTCGATCGGCCTGACCGAGAACCGCTACGGCATCGAGGGCCGCAACCACGTCAAGCCGGAAGGTGGCGTAGCGCCCGGTCATGGCTCGCTGGCGGTCGATTACATCGCCCGCGACGAATCCAATCCCTATTTCACCTATGATGCCTCGCAATGCATCGTCTGCTCGCGCTGCGTGCGGGCATGCGAAGAGGTGCAGGGCACCTTCGCGCTGACCATCGAGGGCCGTGGTTTCGAATCCAGGGTCTCGGCGGGAATGCACGAGGCGTTCATCGATTCGGAATGCGTGTCCTGCGGCGCCTGCGTGCAGGCCTGCCCGACCGATGCGCTGCGCGAGAAGACAGTGCTTGCCAAGGGCCTGCCGGAACGCTCGGCCGTCACCACCTGCGCTTATTGCGGCGTCGGCTGCTCGTTCAAGGCCGAAGTGAAGGGCGACGAGGTCATTCGCATGATGCCCTACAAGGAGGGCAAGGCGAACCACGGCCATTCCTGCGTGAAGGGCCGTTTCGCCTATGGCTACGCCACCCACAAGGACCGCATCCTGTCGCCGATGATCCGGGAAAAAATCACCGATCCCTGGCGCGAGGTGAGCTGGGAAGAGGCGATCGCCCACACAGCCAAGGAATTCCGCCGTATCCAGTATCAGTACGGACGCACCGCGATCGGCGGCATCACCTCGTCGCGCTGCACCAACGAGGAAACCTATCTCGTCCAGAAGATGGTGCGACAGGGCTTCCGCAACAACAATGTCGACACCTGCGCACGCGTCTGCCATTCGCCGACGGGCTACGGGCTCGGCCAGACCTATGGCACCTCTGCCGGCACGCAGGATTTCGACTCCGTCGATTACACCGACGTCGCCGTCGTCATCGGTGCCAATCCCGCCTCGGCCCACCCGGTATTCGCCTCGCGACTGAAGAAGCGGCTGCGCCAGGGCGCCAAGCTGATCGTGCTCGATCCGCGCCGCACCGAGATGGTCAAGTCGGCACATATCGAAGCGGATTATCACCTGCCGCTGAAGCCCGGCACCAACGTGGCCGTGCTGACGGCACTGGCGCATGTCATCGTCACCGAAGGCCTGTTCGACGAAGCCTTCATCCGCGAACGCTGCGACTGGACGGAATTCCAGGATTGGGCATCCTTCGTCGCCTTGCCGGAAAACAGCCCCGAAACCGTCGGCAAGCTGTCCGGCGTCGATCCCGAACTTATCCGTGGTGCTGCGCGTCTCTACGCTACCGGCGGCAATGGCGCGATCTATTACGGCCTGGGCGTGACGGAACACAGTCAGGGTTCAACCACGGTGATGGCGATCGCCAATCTCGCCATGGCCACCGGCAATATCGGCCGGCCAGGCGTCGGCGTGAACCCGCTGCGCGGCCAGAACAATGTCCAGGGCTCCTGCGACATGGGCTCCTTCCCGCACGAGCTGCCCGGCTATCGCCATATCTCCGGCGAAGCCGTGCGCGACATCTATGAGACCCTGTGGGGGGTGAAGCTGGACGACGAACCCGGCCTGCGCATCCCCAACATGCTGGACGCCGCCGTCGACGGCAGCTTCAAGGGCATCTACGTCCAGGGCGAGGACATTCTGCAGTCCGATCCGGACACCAAGCATGTCGCCGCCGGCCTCGCCGCGATGGAATGCGTCGTCGTGCACGACCTCTTCCTCAACGAGACGGCGAACTATGCGCATGTCTTCCTGCCCGGCTCGACCTTCCTGGAGAAGGACGGCACCTTCACCAACGCAGAGCGCCGCATCAACATGGTGCGCAAGGTTCTGGAGCCGAAGGCGCGCTATGCCGATTGGGAGGCGACGCAGGAGCTTGCCCGCGCGATCGGGCTGGACTGGAACTATCAGCATCCTTCCGAGATCATGGACGAGATCGCGATGACGACGCCGAGCTTCGCTGGCGTCTCCTTCGACTTGCTCGACCGTGTCGGATCCGTGCAATGGCCCTGCAACGAGAAGGCGCCGCTCGGCACCCCGATCATGCATATCGATGGGTTCGTGCGCGGCAAAGGCAAGTTCATCCGCACCGAATATGTGGCGACGGACGAGAGGACGGGGCCACGCTTCCCGCTGCTGCTCACCACCGGCCGCATCCTGTCGCAGTACAATGTCGGCGCGCAGACCAGGCGTACCGACAACATCATGTGGCACGGCGAGGATCGGCTGGAGATTCATCCGCACGATGCCGAGAATCGCGGACTGCGCGACGGCGATTGGGTCCGGCTGACCAGCCGCTCGGGCGAGACGACGCTGCGCGCGCTGATCACGGACCGGGTGTCGCCAGGCGTCGTCTACACGACGTTCCATCATCCGGACACGCAGGCCAACGTCATCACCACCGACTTCTCCGACTGGGCGACCAATTGTCCGGAGTACAAGGTGACGGCTGTGCAGGTCGGCGCCTCCAACGGGCCGTCTGAATGGCAGCGCGACTATGACGAGCAGGCCAAGCAGAGCCGTCGCATCGCGAAGCTGGAAGCGGCGGAGTAGCTGTGTCGAGGCTTTCGACAGCAAGAGCTTCAATCTCGACGGTTCGTCGACCCCCACTCCGTCGAGCTTCGCTCGCCACCTCTCCCCCGATCGACGGGGGAGAGGAAAGGCGCGAGCCTTTGCCGGGAGGCACCCTTCCTCTCCCTCCGGAGGGGGGAGAGGTGGCGCTGCGCAGCAGCGACGGAGTGGGGGACCGCTTTTCCGGTGGGCCAGAGGGGCGTGCTGCGTGACCCGCCAACGCCAGCCAATCAGCCAGATTTCCCGTCTCGCGCACCGCGCCAGCGGCACCGCCGCGGCCGACCGCATGGTGCCGGAAGAGACGCCGGTGGCGTTCTCCTTTGCCGGCACGACCCATGCAGTGATGATGGCAAGCCCGGCCGATTTCGAGGATTTCGCGCTCGGCTTCTCGCTGACCGAAGGCATCATCGCCTTGCCTGATGAGATCGAGGCCATTGAGGTCGAGGATCATGGCGCAGGCATCGACATCCAGATCCGGTTGAAGGACACCGCCAACACGCGCTTCGAGGCGCGGCGCAGACGACTGGCCGGCCCGGTTGGCTGCGGGCTCTGCGGCATCGAATCCATCGAGGAAGCGATGCGCTCGGTCGATGCGGTTGGTGCGTCGAAACTTACACTTGATGCCGACGATATCGTTCGCTCGGTCAAGCTTCTGTCGAAAGTGCAGCCGCTGCACACAGAGACCGGAGCGGTGCATGCCGCCGGCTTCTACGTGCCTGGCAAAGGCATCGTCATGGCGCGCGAGGATGTCGGCCGTCACAACGCGCTGGACAAGCTGGCCGGCGCGCTGGCCAAGGCCGGCATCGACGGCGCATCCGGTGCTGTGGTGGTGACGTCGCGGGTTTCGGTCGAAATGGTGCAGAAGACAGCGGCGATCGGCTCGGCCTTCATCATCGCCGTCTCGGCACCGACCGCATTGGCCATCCGCACGGCGCAAGAGGCTGGCATGACGCTGGTGGCGCTGGTTCGCGGCGACGATTTTGATATTTTCACCCACCCCGACCGGTTGGTTTGCGGAGTTGCCAAGCATGTCGCATGACGAAGAACACATCATGAGCACCCGCGAGAAGCTGGTGCGCATGGCAAACCAGATTGCCGATTTTTTCCATTCCAAGCCGCGCGAAGAAGGCATTGCCGGCGTCGCCGAGCACATCAACAAGTTCTGGGAGCCGAGGATGCGGCTGCAGCTGTTCGAAATGCTGGACGCCGGCACCGAGAACTTCAACGAGTTGGTGGTGGCCGCCTCCGCCAGGATCAGACGGCCGATCACGCCGGCAGAGGCCGACCGCAAACTCGGGCTCAAGGCCTTCCCCGCCGACGTCACCGCCTCGCAAAAATAGTCGCCGAGTCGGACCGGCTTATATCAGCCATTGCTAAAGTTTAAACTGCCGTGATCGGCGCTGCTCTGCTATGGTTGAGATCGAGCCCTATGTCGTATCAGGCACCAGCCTGTGGAACATTTATCGGATTGTGGAGTAGCGACCTGCGCGGCCTTGACCTCTCCCCTTGTGGGAGAGGTCGGATTGCCCCGAATTGCTCTTCGCAATTTGGTTGGCAATCCGGGTGAGGGGTATCTTGGCGCCAAGCTGGAACACCCCTCATCCGTCATGTCGCTTCGCGACATGACACCTTCTCCCACAAGGGGCAGGACTGTCCGGGGAAAGTTATTCATATATGAAGGCCATCTGATTGAGGCAGGATCGGTCTCTTGGTCGGCTCGGATTGACCGGCGGCGGC
>NZ_JAMYQF010000096.1:0-11388 GCF_040320745.1 Mesorhizobium sp. M0621
AATCAACTTTTGCGGCCCTCCCGCGGGCCGGGGCGTTGGGGCCCCCCCCGCGGTGCGTAAATTGGGGGGCGGGCCCCCCCAAATGGGGGGCCCCCCCCGGGGGGTCCAATTGGGGGGCCGCCCCGCCACAAATGGAAAACCCGCCACGGCGGCGGCGGGTTGTCGGCGCGAATCAGCACCATGGGCAAATATGTAGCATGCCTGCCCTCACCGGGTCAACGAGACAGAGGAAATAATTCCTATCTTCCGTCGGCCGTTGATGGTTCGCGCGCACTTCGATGAGATGCGGCGCATCGGCAGAGCTCTTGCCAGGGGCTTTGACCGGACAGGCAAAAATGGTAGGAGCCCGAAACACTGGGTTTCGGGACAGCAAGCCGCATGGATGCAAGGCAATTGAAGGTCGAAGCCGCACGGGCGGCACTTGCCCATGTGAGCGACGGCATGCGGCTCGGCATCGGCACCGGCACCACGGCCGAAGAGTTCGTGCGGCTGCTTGCCGAAAAGGTTGCGACCGGCATGACCGTCATCGGCGTGCCGACTTCGGAGCGCACCGCGTTGCTCTGCCGTGAGCTAGGCGTGCCACTGTCGACACTGGAGGAAACACCTGAGCTCGATCTCACCATCGACGGCGCCGACGAGGTCGACCCGGAGCTGACCCTGATCAAGGGCGGCGGCGGTGCGCTGCTGCGCGAGAAGATCGTCGCAGCCGCCTCCCAGCGCATGATCGTCATCGCCGACCGGTCGAAGATGGTCGAGACGCTCGGCCGTTTTCCATTGCCGATCGAAGTCAACCAGTTCGGCCTGCGCGCAACCGAAATCGCGATCGGTGCCGCGGCTGAAAAGCTCGGTCTTTCCGGTCCGGTCATATTGAGGATGACGGGGGGGCAGGCTTTTGTTACAGACGGCGGCCATTTTATCCTCGATGCATCTTTTGGCCGCATTCCGGATACAAGAGCGCTTTCGAATGCTCTCCATGCCATTCCGGGCGTGGTCGAGCATGGTCTTTTCATCGGGCTGGCGTCAGCGGCCATCATCGCCGGCGGCGACGGTATCCAAACTGTCCATGCCGCCCGAAAACCAGGGAGTTCTACCGATCATGATGTTGCATAACCGGGTTCGCAGCCTTTCCATCCTTCTGGCGGCTTCAGCCGTTTTCGCCTTCTCGTCGCCGGCGTTTTCGCAGGATGTAACGGAATCGCACCTGAAGGCCGCCCGCGCCGCCGTCGCTGCGATCCACGCGACCGACCCGTTCGACAACATCCTGCCGCAGGCAGCCGCCGCGCTCGAGTCGCAGCTCATCCAGAAGAACCCGGACATGCAGGAATTGATCGGCAAGACCATCAGCGAGGAGGCTCTGGCGCTGGCTTCGCGCCGCGCCGACCTCGAGAAGGAAGCAGCGCTCGCCTACGCAAAAGTGTTCTCGGAACAGGAACTCACCGATATCGCCGCCTTCTACAATTCCGATTCGGGCAAGAAGCTACTCGACAGCGGCCCGACGGTGACCCGCGACCTGGTCAAGGCAGCCGACATCTGGCAGAACGGCCTCGCCCGCGATCTCGCCCAGCAGGTCGGCGAAACATTGGCGGCGGCTTCCAAGGCAAAGGCGCCTGCAGCGCCAGCCGCACCCGCGGATAGCGCCGCCCCGGCGGATGGCGCGGCACCCGCCGATGGTGCGGCGCCCGCGGACAACAACTGATCCGCATATCAAACGGCCTTGCGGCCATCTGCGAAGCCCGGCTTGTCCGGGCTTTTCTTTTGACGCTTTGCGGCCTACCTGTCTCTCAAATTTCCGAAACTCAAGGAGCCGTCATGGCCGGTTACGACTACGATCTTTTCGTCATCGGCGGCGGTTCGGGCGGTGTGAGGGCGGCGCGCGTGGCGGCCGCACTCGGCAAGCGCGTCGGCATCGCCGAGGAATACCGTTTTGGCGGCACATGCGTCATTCGCGGCTGCGTGCCGAAAAAGCTCTATGTCTATGCCTCGCAATTTCCGGAGCATTTCGCCGACGCAGCCGGCTATGGCTGGACGGTGCCCGAAGCCAGTTTCGACTGGCAGACGCTGGTCGCCAACAAGGACCGTGAGATCAGCCGGCTGGAGGCGATCTACCAGAGGAATGTCGAGGGCGCCGGCGGCGAGGCTTTTCATTCGCGAGCCATGATCGTCGACCCGCATGTGGTGCATCTTCTCAGCGAAGACCGTACCGTCACATCAGACCAGATCCTGATCGCCACCGGTGGCCGCCCGGCGGCGCATCCGGCACTGCCCGGCCACGAACATTGCATCTTTTCCAACGAGGCTTTCGACCTCAAGGAGCTGCCCAAGGCGATCATGATCGAGGGCGGCGGCTACATCGCCGTCGAATTCGCCAACATCTTCCACGGTCTCGGCGTCGACACCACGCTGGTCTATCGCGGCAAGGAAATCCTCAGCCGTTTCGACATGGATCTGCGGCGCATGCTGCACGAGACGATGGAAAAGAAGGGAATAAAGATCCTTTGCCATTCCGTGTCCGAATGGGTCCGCAAGCGGCCGGACGGCCGGCTCGACGCGCTTCTCACCAGCGGCAAGGTGCTGACGGTAGACCAGGTGATGCTGGCCATCGGCCGCATTCCCAACACCGAGAATATGGGCCTCGAAGGCATCGGCCTGGAGATGACCAAGATCGGTGCGATCGCGGTCGACCAATACTCCCGGACCAACATCGACAACATCTGGGCGATCGGCGACGTCACCAACCGCGTACAGCTCACGCCGGTGGCGATCCATGAGGCGATGTGTTTCATCGAAACCGCCTTCAAGGGAAATCCGACCGCGCCCGACCACGAGACGATCGCCACAGCGGTCTTTTCGCAGCCGGAGATCGGCACCGTCGGCCTGTCGGAGGACGATGCCGTCAAACGCTTCCCCGACATCGAAATCTACCGCGCCACATTCCGGCCGATGCGGCACACCCTGTCCGGACGCGACGAGAAGATGCTGATGAAACTGGTGGTAGATGGCGCGTCGAAGAAAGTGCTCGGCGCCCACATATTGGGGCCGGACGCCGGCGAGATGGCGCAGCTTCTCGCCATTCCGCTGAAAGCCGGCCTGACCAAGGATGATTTCGACCGCACGATGGCGGTGCATCCGACAGCGGCGGAAGAACTCGTCACCATGTACAAGCCGACTTACCGCGTGAAGGACGGCGAGCGGGTCGGCTGACGGGCAAAACCTGGGCTGAAGAAGAACTCCGCCGCAGCAAGGTCATGCCACGGCGGAGATCAGGATGCCGCTACAGCAGCGTGCCGCGCAGGATCACCAGCGCCACCGAGAAATAGATCACCAGGCCGGTGACATCGACCAGCGTGGCGACGAACGGAGCCGATGCGCTGGCAGGATCGAAGCCGATGCGTTTCAAGGCGAACGGCAGCATCGATCCCGACAGCGAGCCGAAGGTGACGATGCCGACGAGGGCCGCGCCGACCGTCGTGGCGATCAGCGGCCAGTGCGGGCCGTAGTCATAGAAGCCCATATACTGCCAGAGCGCGATGCGGCAGACGCCGACCACGCCGAGCATGGCGCCCAGCACGAGGCCGGTGGGCAGTTCGCGCAGCGCTACGCGCCACCAGTCGCCGAGACCGATCTCGCGCAGCGCCAGCGCCCGGATGACGAGCGATGTCGCCTGCGAGCCGGAATTGCCGCCAGAGCTCATGATCAGCGGGATGAACAGCGTCAGCACGATCGCCTTCTCCAACTCGCCCTCATAGCTTTGCATGGCATTGGCCGTCAGCATCTCTGAGATGAACAGCGCGCATAGCCAGCCGCCGCGCTTCCTGATCATGGCGAGGAAGCTCATCTTCATGTACGGCTCGTCAAGCGCTTCCATGCCGCCGAAACGGTGCGCGTCCTCGGTCGTCTCCTCGATCATCGTGTCGATGATGTCGTCGATGGTGACGATGCCGAGGATCTTGCCGTGGTCGACGACCGGGACGGCGAGCAGATCGTATTTCGAGATCGTCTGCGCCAGGGTTTCGCGATCGGTCAGCGGGCCGACCGTCACCGGCATACGATCCGGCGCCACCGTCATGATCGAATCGTCCGGCTCGCCCGTGATCAGCCGGCGCAGGCCGGTCGATCGCACCAGAAGGTGCGTTTGCGGATCGACGATATAGATCGCATAGACGGTTTCGCGCGTCCGCTCGACCTTGCGGATGTAGTCGAGCGTGCGGCCGACTGTCCAATCCGAGGGCACGCTGACGAACTCCGTCGTCATGATCGATGCGGCGCTGCCTTCGGGATAGCCCAGAATGGCAAGCAACGTGGCGCGCAGCGGCGGTGCAAGCCCGCCGAGCAGCTCGGAACGAGCCGGCTCCTCCAGTTCGCGCAGGATGTCGGCGGCGCGGTCCACCGACATGGCGGTGAGCAGCTTGCCCGCCTTGGCGCGCGGCAGTGCCTCCATGAGTTCGGACGCGCCGTCGAGTTCAGGCTGATCGAAGATCTCGACCAGCCGCTCGAACGTCACTTCGCAAAGCAGTTCCGTCGCGGTTTCTCGCGGCTCCCTGTTCAGGGCCTCGACAATGTCGGCGACGTGATCGTTGGCTAGGATACGGGCGATCGCGACGGCCTCGTCGCTCGCTACGGCGGTAAATTCGTTCATGGCTCACTCCTTGCCGTCCGGCAGGACATGAACCATTCGAGGTCACGTCTAGGCGGACGGCGGTTGCGTTCGACTGTGACTGTCGCCAGGCATGGCGCGGTGACCTTTCCGCTTGCGGGTTCGCGTTTGACTGTCTGCAAGCGGGCGCAACATAGGAGCGCGCCTTGCCGAGTCAATCGCAGTGAGGAAGGATAATGCCGGCGAGCGGCCGAGATCGCGAGACTGTGATCGCCTGCCGCCGCAAGTCGCGGCCGGCTCGGTCACCGCGTCGTTATTTCTGCTTCAGCCGGCGCGAGAAACGCAGCCACTTATCCTCGACGGGCCTCGGCTGCGTGAGAATGGTGGTGAGCTCGACAGGCAGGGTCGGAACCAGCGGCTTCTTGGTGGCGACGCCGTCGGCGATCGCGACGATGCTGTGGTAGAATTCGCTGCCTGTCATCGATCGTGGCGCCACCGCCTCGTGCATGACGCTGATCACCGTGACATCGGGGCAGTTGTCCTTGATGGCCTGGTGGAAGGCAACCTTGCCATCGGGATCGAGCGCGCCGGTCGCCTCGTCGAGGAACAGCAGCCCCGGCTGCTGCAGCACGATGCGGGCCACCACCAGCTTCTGTTTCTGGCCGCCCGACAGGACTTGATCCCAGCTTTTGCCTTCGCGGTTTTCGTCGGCCAGGTGTTCGATGAAATCGCCAAGCCCGGCCTTGTGCAACGCCGACGCGACCTGCGCATCGCCATGATCGTGCTCGGAGCCGGGCAGGCAGACCAGCTGTTTCAGCGACACCGGCTGTAGCTTGACCTCCTGGGCGGCATAGAAGCTCTTCACGCCTTCGGGGAAGACGATGGTGCCGCGGCCATACGGCCACAGGCCGTTGATCGCCTTGATCAGCGAGGTCTTGCCGCAACCCGATTCGCCTTTCAGGAACGTCCACTCGCCGCGCCGGAAGCGCAAATTGGCGGCACTGAGGAAGGGGGTGGCGTCCTCGCCCTGATGAGCCAGTTCGAGTTTTTGGATGGTCAGGCCGAAAACCGGGTTCTGGCTGGCATAATGGAAGTCGGAGCGGCCGGTCTGGCTGTAGAATTCCTGTGGGTGCTGAACATTCTCGATCGCATTGGCCAGCTCGGTGACACGCTGGCTGTTGGCGCGCAGCGTGGCGATGTTCGGCATGACGTGGATGAACCAGGAGCATTGACTGATCAGCGAATTGACCAGCTCGGAGCCGGTTATGTAGCCCTTGAGATCGAAACCGTTGTGGATGAACGGCACCAGGCCAGGTCCGTAGGCGACAATGCGGGCACCAATGAAATTGTAGATCAGCTCGAACGAATTGTAGCCTGTGTTGACGATATTCAGCCGCGCCCAAGTGCGGTCGATGTCGACATAAAGTCGATTGTGCATCGTCTTCTGCACGTCCTCGCCTTGCGAGGCAGCGACATGGAAGCTGCGACGCAGGAAAGTGGTCAGCTCGCCGCGATAGCTGCCTTCGGATTGCTGCATCCTGACGTTGAGCCGTTCCAGCAGACGACCCAGTTTGACCGCGATCCAAGTGTTAAGCGGCACGTAGGTGGCGACCGCCAGGAAAGCCAGAACCGCGCTGCCGTAGCTGCCGAGGAATTCCAGCCCTTTCACTTCCGCCGAGTTTTCAAGCAATTTCTGGCCGACGAAATAAAGCGATGTGGCAACACCCAGGACGCCCATGGCGAGACCGATGGCTCCGCCGGTCATGTCCTTGATCGATTCCTGGACGCGCTGATCGATGTTGTCGGGAGCGGCATTGCCGGACGAACCATGCTGGGCATGGAAATGCGTATGATTGGTGTCGAGCAGCGCTTCGTTGAAGCGGCTGTCCAGCCAGCCGCGCCATTTGCGATGCAACGTCGCTGACACGAGGCTGCGTATGCCGGTGAAGCCGGCGTCCTTGAGCACGACCAGCAGTACGAGGATGCCGGCATTGACCAGCAGCGAGCGAAGCGGCGTGGTGTTGGCGGCGTCATGGAAGAAGGCGATCGAGTTGACCAGTTCGCCGGAGGCTTCGGCGAACCAGACACCGGCTTTGCTGGACAGCGCCGTGAGCAGCGCGATCACCAGCGTCAGTGTCCAGGCTTCCTTCCAGCGGTCCGAGACCCAGTAGGCCCGCATCAGGCCCCAGAAGCTGCGCATCGACGATACCGGCGTCAGAAGCGATCGCCCTGCGGCATCGCGAGGTGTTTTTTCCGGTACTGACTCTTGCGATGGTCTATCGACCCGAATCACTATCCCGCCCAAACCTTTTTTCTTTTGTTACGGATGGTAACACCAATTGATCATTTTCCATTAATTTAAAACCGGGCCGACCGGATTACCCCGGCTCCCGTTGCCGTGAGGCAACAGGTTACACGCTGAAATATGGCGCCAACGGTCGGCAAAAATCAGGATATCATTATTAATTTCAAATGTTTGATCTGGGGGGGCAGGCCGTCTGAGTAGCTTCCCTTAGGGAAAGGTTTTCACACGGTTTTGTGAACTCGAAATCATGTGGATCGGTCGGTTTCTCACTGCGGGCTGGCCTGAAAACCCGAAAATTGCCGTTTGTGATCTCGCCGCGCCGGCCGTCATTATCCTTGCCGGAGTCAGGAAGTGACCGGAAAAATCGTCTGAGCAGCGCGTTCCGTCTTGTCGGGTCAGCCGAGGAACTGCGTTTGACAATTCATCCGTTCGGGATTGAACCTTGTCGGGCATTGTCGACACACATGCATGTCCGGTTCTCCAACAAGGAAGTTCCCAATGCTTGCACGCGCGGCCGCAACCCTGTCCCTCTTCGCCTGGCTCTTTGCCTCGGTATCTTTGGCGCATGCCGCCTCGCAGAGCATCCCGGCCAGCGCCGAAGGCCAGATCGAGTTCAACACGCCGTCCGGCAACATTGGCTGCATCTACACGGCGAAAGGCGGCACCAGCACCTACGAGCCAAGGGATGGCGGCCCGGAGCTGAGCTGCTCGCGGGTCGAACCGCGCTACGTCACCATCATCCTTGGACCCAAGGGGCCGGCCACGCTGATCAAGAACCCAGGCGAGCAGGGCTGCTGCAGCGATGTCGACAAGCTTGGCTACGGCAACAGCTGGAGTGCGGGGCCGTTCTCGTGCCAGTCGTCAACCAAGGGACTGACTTGCACGGCCACGAATGGCCATGGATTTTTTATCAGCAAGGCCAAGGTGACGGTGAAGTAAGACTTGCTCTTGCCGGGAAGGTGAGGGTGGCCTGCCTCAGCCGACCTTTTCCAATTCGCCACGCGCCTTGGCAGCCGCCACCTGACGAATGGCATCGGCCAGGGCATCGGCATCCTGCGCACCCATGACCGCGTATTTGTCTTCCAGCAGGAAGCACGGCACGCCAGATATGCCCATGCGCGACGCCGTGGCGATCTCGGTACGAACCGCCTCTACATCGGCGTCGGTCGGCAAAAGCGTGGCAACCACTGATGCGTCCATGCCGGCTTCGCGCGCGGCTTCGGTCAACACGGCATGGTCGCCGATATTGGCGCCTTCCTCGAAATTCAGCTGGAACAGCCGGCGCACAAGCCTGTTCTGCACGGCTTCGCCGGCAGCACCGGCCCAGCGGATCAGGCGGTGAGCATCGAGCGTATTCGGCGCCACCTTGATGGCGTCGAAGGCGAAGGAAATGCCTTCGGCTTCGCCCAACGGCTCAATGCGGGCATGAATCTCGCGGATGCGTTCGTCGCTGCCGAACTTGGCCAGCATGTAGTCGTGGCGATCCTTGCCCTGCGCCGGAATGGTCGGATCGAGCTGGAACGGCCGCCAGCGGACATGCACGTCGACATCGCCGACAGCGGCAATCGCCTTGTCGAGCCGCTTCTGACCGATGAAGCACCATGGGCAGACGACGTCGGACACCACATCGACGGTGATGGCGTTCGGTTCGCTCATCTCGATCTCCTGATTTCAGTTCGGTTTGCGCCACCAGGTCGGCAGTTGATACCCGAATATGGGCGTCTTACGCGGATGTTCCAGGTAGTTCCAGTATGCAATCCATTGCTGCGTGTTGTGCTGCATCGGCACCATGTAGTTGCCGGATATCAGCAGCCGGTCGAGAACACGAACGGCAGCGACATAATCCTCCTTCGTGCGGGCGCGCAGCATCGCTTCGATTGTCGCGTCCACCGCCGGATCGGCCACGCCGGCAAGATTGAACGAGCCTTCCGTCCTGGCCGCGGCCGAACTCCAACGGCCGGTCTGTTCGATGCCGGGCGACAGCGAATTGTTGAAGCCGCTCGATCCGACCAGGACCTCGAAATCGAAGCGCTGCTTGCGCGACTGTATCTGATCGCCATCGAGGCTCCGAATGGTGAGGTCGATTCCGATCTTCTCCAGCGTGCGCTGGTAGATGCCGGCAAGGCGCTCCTCGTCCTGCGAGGCGGTCAGGATCTCGAAGCCGAAAGGTTTGCCCTCGGCATCGAGCATTGTTCCATTCTGCACGTGGTAGCCGACACTTTTCAGCAGATCGAAAGCTGCCTTCAACACGCGGCGGTCCTGGCCGGATCCGTCGGTCACCGGTGGCCGGTAAGTGCCGTCCATGACATCGGCCGGCACACGGCCGGGGTAGGGCGCCAGAAGCGCCTTCTCCCTGTCGTCGGCCGGATGACCGAGCGCGGAAAGCTCGGAATTCTGCCAGTAACTCATCGTGCGCGTGTATTTGCCGCCGAACAGGTTCTTGTTGGCCCATTCGAAGTCATAGAGCATGCCGAGCGCGCGCCGCACGACCGGGTTGGCGAATTTCTGCAGCCTCGTGTTGAACAGGAAACCGGTCACCACGGGCGGAATCCCGGTGTCGAAGGTTTCCGCGACCACGTCTCCCTTGTGGAAGGCGGGAAAATCGAGATCGCGCTCGCGTTTCACTGGATCGCTATCGTCGTCGATGGCGCAAAGGCCCTTCTTGAACGCTTCGAGCTTGGCGTTGGCGTTGAGGAAATACTCGATGGTGATCTGGTCGTAATTGTCGAAACCGCGCTTGGCCGGGATATCCTTGCCCCAGTAATCCGGATTGCGCTTGAAGACGATGCGCTGGCCGGGCTGTACCTGCGCGATCGTATACGGACCACTGCCGATCACCGGCTTCAGCGTCGTCTTGTCGAAGGTTTCCTTGTCGAAGGCGTGCTTCGGGATGATCGGCGTCAGCGCGATGATCAGCGGGAATTCGCGATCGGCCTTGTCGTTGAAGGTGAAACGCACGCTGTGGTCGCCGGTCTTTTCGAGCTTGGCGACCCTGGCCATGCGGTCGCTGTAAGGCGGTCGCCCTTTCTCGGTGTAGACTTCATAGCTGAAGAGCACGTCCTCCGGCGTCACCGGCTGACCGTCAGACCACTTGGCCTTCGGGTTCAGATGGAATTCGATGCTCCGGCGCTCCGGGTCCATGTCGGCCGTGTCGGCGAGCAGCCCGTAAAGCGTGAAAGCCTCGTCGGCATTGCGCTGCATCAGCGGCTCGAAGACCAGATTGCCGAAGATCGTGTCCATCATGCCACGCGCCGTCGTGCGCAGGCTCTTGAGGATGAAAGGGTTGAGATTGTCGAAGCTGCCGACGACGCAATAGGTGATCGAGCCACCCTTCGGCGCGTCGGGATTGACGTAGTTGAAATGCGTGTAGTCGGACGCCAGCGCCGGTTCGCCCTGCATGGCGATCGCGTGCTTCGGCTCCGATGCGGCGGGCTGATGCGAAAGTGCGAGAAACGATGTCGCGGTGATCAGCCAAACAAGAACGCGGCCCATGACCGTCTCCTTAATGGGTCGGCTTGATGATTCGGTGCGCACCCTAGCATGAGGCAGCCGCGCACCGGCCAATCGTGCGTTCAACAATTGCTGACGTCGGGCTGGATTCGACACCGCTTGCAGTGTAACACGCCCTCCGAAGTCATTCTGTTGCCTCATTTCGGCAACAGGTAGCTGGACCACACGGCACGAAGAAGCCGGTCCCGGGATCATTTGAGAGGAAGTGCACGACATGACGAGCCTGAACAGCAACGCGTACCGCCTGTCGGTCATGGCCGCTGGCGTGATCGGCTTTCTCTGCGCAGGGCTTCCCGCCGCTTCGGCACAGCAGCAACAGCAGATTCCGCAAGGCTGGTTCAAGGCTTGCACCAAGCAGGAAGACGTCGACATCTGCAATGTCCAGAACATCACCACCGCCGGCAACGGCCAGTTGGTTACCGGCGTCAGCCTGATCGAGCTGAAGGGCAAGGTGAACCGCAAGGTGTTCCAGGTGACGGTCCCGACCGGTCGTCTGGTACCTCCCGGCATCGGCCTGCAGATCGATACCGGCAAGGCGCAGAAGCTCGATTATGTCATCTGCTTCCCGGATCGTTGCGTGGCGGAAGTGCCGCTGACCGATCAGCTCGTCGCCGCGTTCAAGAAAGGCCAGGCGATCACGCTGACCTCGGTCAATTTCCAGAACCAGCCCAACCCGATCAAGGTCGCCCTGCAGGGCTTCAGCGGGGCCTATGACGGCCCGGCGCTGCAGCAGTCGGACATCGAGGACCGGCAGAAGAAGCTTCAGGATTTTGTCGCCAAGAACAACCAGGATTTCGCCAAGAAGCTCAAGGAAGAGCAGGACAAGGCGAAGACAGCCAACTGATCGGCCGATCGTCGGACCAACAAAGAAGCGGGGTCATGCCCTAATGCAGTTCACTTAGGCACCTTCAGTGTTCTGACAGGATATTTGGCTGGTAGCCTTTTGACGACACGGGGGCATGATCGCCCCCGTGTTTTT
>NZ_JAMYQF010000097.1:0-11026 GCF_040320745.1 Mesorhizobium sp. M0621
TCGCGCTCGGCCTCAAGGCCATCGACCAGCAGCGCGAAGTCGATGTCGTCGCCGGTCGTGCCGTGCTTGCGCGAATCGCGTTCGAGCGCGGCGAGTTGGTCCTCGAAAATCTGCTTGGTGTCGGAAAGCAGGCGCCCGATCAGCGTCGACTTGCCGTCATCGACGGAACCGCAGGTCAGGAAGCGCAGCAGCGACTTCTTCTCTTGCGCCGCCAGATAGTCGCGGACGCTTCTCGCGGCGGAAAAGGACAGGTCAAGGATTGGCGTCCGGCGATCCTCATCCACGGCAGTCGGCCGCGATGCAATTCGTAAGGCGGGCCCGCACTTTGCCGGGCGATCCGATCTGGCTTCTAATGGACATGGCCGTCTGCAACCCTATCACCGGCTGTCTTCTCACGATCTGCGCTTCTGCAAGGTCAGGTAAGAAGACTGCTGGATCGTTATACGCCTGGGCCCGCGTCTGTGAAATGGTCCAATAAGGTCAGGCTCGCCTGACGCTGCAACAGGATCATCATGATCAAGGCAAAGTCGTTGCCGCGAGCTCCGACTTGGAGCTCGTCCGCCGCTAGGCAAATGTGACCCGTAACGGGTCAGTAGGTCTGGCACCGCAATTGCGTTGACAGATGTGTGGGCTGGGGCGAGGGTCCGTCGCCTCGCAAATGGGGCGGCGGGCCTTTAGTAAACGAGGGGCTTTGATGGAGCGGCCCGGCACCCCTTGTTGGGATGGGGCTAGGACACCGGGCCTAACCGACGGGCTGTTTGTGAGAAACGGCGCCGGGGGCTGGGGGACTATATGCGCTCATGCTGAATACGCGCAAAGCATACGAACGAAGTACGAGAGCGACAATTCGGGGGCAGCCGATGGCCGATAAGCCGGTGAGCTCGCTGGTGGTAGAGGCAGAACTGGTCAACCTCGATCTCAGTTCGGGCGATCTTGAGTTCGCGTTAATAGTGTCGTGTGGCGTTATGCAATCATAGGTTGTCATACTTTCAGGTATATTAGCTAGCTAAGATATAATTACCAAATTGTTAACCAGGATTAATGCGTCTTTTCCACAGCATCGTAGTATGCCCTCCAGGTTGGGTTACCTCCATAGGGCGGGGAAGCCATACGCCGGTGCGTTGGGACGGCGTATGCCCTACTCCTTGAATCCAATCTTCAGTCAACATCTAGTCAGCCTGACAGACGATGAGCGTATCAGTTCACGCCTTTGACATGCTTTGCGAGGGAGCCAAACCAAAGAGGAGAAAAGCAAGTCAGCGCGATGGAGAGGAGTAGGTAAAGCGATGGCACACCCCCAAATTTCCGATTTTTGGAATGATGCAACAAGACCGATACACAATGGACATCTGCCGGACGCGAATGGTCTTGGCAGGTCCGATCTCGACGAAGGACGTCCAAGCGAAGGCTTGGTCATGATTGTCGACAAGCGGGCGCTTGAGCGTGAATGCCTTGCGCGCGGCCTTATCGAACACAATCCCACTTTGCGCGTTAGCGCGGTAGGATCGCTTGACGAAATCCAGCACATTGCCGGGGACGAGGAGCCATCCGCGATCCTCGTAATTCTTGGCGCCAGGAAGGTCACGGACCAGAGTGTTCGGGCGGAACTTGCGCACTTCATTTCCGAGTATGGCACCGTACCCGTGATCGTCGTGGTGGATTCCGACGAGCCGGGGGAGGTTCTCGCGGCTCTCGAATGCGGCGCCCGAGGCTACATTCCCACAAGCGTGAAGGTGAAGGTCGCTGCCGAGGCCATTGGTCTCGCTCGTGCCGGAGGGATATTTGTCCCTGCTAGCTGCGTGCTGGCGCTTCGAGAGATCATCCACTCGACCGCTAACGGTGCCCGTCCGCTCACCGGCATGTTCACCACACGCGAGGCTGCGGTTGTGGAGGCGCTCAGGACCGGCAAGGCGAACAAGATAATTGCCTACGAACTCAACCTCTGCGAGAGCACCGTCAAGGTTCACATCCGAAATATCATGAAAAAGCTCAAGGCTACGAACCGCACCGAGGTGGCGTACAAGCTTAGACAGATGTTGCTTTGAGGGCTGCCTCGATCGGTCTTTGCCTGGCCGGCTCTGGCCATGCGACTGCCGGATACGTTAAGGGCGGGACCACAGGTTCGTCGTTCTGAACTAAGGTTTCGAAGGTCGATGGTCCCGTCCGAGCGTTTTCGCGAAACGGGCTCGCTCGGCGTGTGTCTAGGCACGTTCCTGGACAACCGTCGCGGACCCTGCCGTTACGAGAAATCCAACGCTGTCCCCTCCAAGCTCCGCGCCCCGATATGCGGCTTCGGCGGCCTTCAGCCCACCCGTCAGTCTGCGGACCATTGGAGCTGGTCCGAGTACGTCAAGTGGAAGGCCCAGCTGACCACTGGTGGGCCGTTTCGGTGGCCAGATCCTGAGGCCGAAATAGCTGGCGGCCGAGCGATCGACCCCGCCGCTGAATTGCACCAGCAGCGCCTGGTGAGAGTTCCGGGCAATACGGCCCAGGCAGTTGATGTCCATTGGTGGTTTGTCGGTTGGCCTCATCGCGACCACGATCACATCCCACCCATCGTCGGTCAGGAGCATGGGGTGCGAAAAAACACTTACTCTCGCCCCACCCTCGCGTAGCGCATCCTCAAGGGACGGTGCACAGGGCGTGTCGCAGACGATGGCGAGCCTCGCGGCTCGTTGAACGACACCGGCATCGCCGAGCAAGACGCAGCATAATCGCGCGAATTCCGGCAGCAGGTCTATGGCTGGGTGGCTGAGATTGGGGGCCGCAACTTTGATGCCGGCCTCGTCACAGGCGTCGAAGTCCACAACGCCCGGCCGAAGCTCCCATGGTTCAGCCATTAGCGAAACAACCGCATGCGAGGGCAAGAGTTCGATGAGCGATCTCGAAATCGGCCCGACCTCGAGACAGTTCGTGACGAGGTCGACGTCCTGCCATTTGCGGCTGTCGATGCGGTTCGTCACTTCAACGCGTTTGGAGACCTTGGCGTGTTTGGCAAATGCCAACGTCGCCTCTGCGGCTGCCGCCAGGCTCGGATGTCTGGACGATATGCGGGTGAGCGCAACGACACGGTCGGCATTGGCGAGCGCCGCCACTGTAGCAGTCACGGCTTGGTATCCTGTCGTAGCGCCAACGACGACGGTGAGGCCGGAGAGATCGAGATCAAGCAAGGCTATTTGCTTGCGCACGATAGCAAGCACTCCGGCAAGGTCGGTCTCGGGAACACGAGCAAACGACGTTCCGGCAAAATCATGTGGTAAAGGCATCAAGCTGGGCACTATGTTGCGCGCTCCACTATCAAATTAGGCCTGCAATGTCGTTTAAGCGGACCAACCGCCTGCCGGATCTTGTCTCGGCGCGATGCACGTGCATTTCCCGCATTGTTTTGGCGGATGCCTTTGCGGCCTCGCGCATTTAGCACCACGAGCGTGACTGCCTGGATTGGTTGGCACTCTGATCTCTTGGTGGCTGAGCCAGGTCCAATGCAGGCTCTGGCAATACATCCGAACCTGCCTGAACTGCTACCGCAGCAAACGGATGCTAGGTGATACGCCGTTTGGTCAGAAGGCTTACAGACCCTACGCCAGCGACGCGCGGATCAGGCTAAGGGGTAAAGAGCGCCGAGTACGCCGCTACCTCCTTTGCTTCTCTTGCGAAGAATGACAAGCCGCTGTGAAGTTGGGCAGCAACACCAGCAGCGATACTTGGTGAAACCCGTGACAATCAGCGCGTTCGACGTAAAGCGCCGCAGAGCCGGCATCCACATCGGCCAAAACCTCCGTCCGCTCGGAGGCCGGCCCAAAAGGATGATGGACATGACTGTCGCATTGATCGCGCTTGTCCTTGCTGCTCCGGTCATGCTGGCGGTTGCCCTTTTGATATTGGTGACTGACGGGGGACCGGTGGTGTTCTCCCACACCCGGGTCGGGTTCAATGGCAAGCGCTTCGCCTGCTACAAGTTCAGGACCATGGTGGCGAACTCGGAGCGGGTCCTGGCCGACTATCTCGCCAGCAATCCCGAGGCCGCCAAGGAGTGGGAGCAGAATTGGAAATTCAAAAACGACCCGCGCATCACATTCCTGGGGTATATTCTCAGGAAATCGAGCCTGGATGAGCTGCCTCAACTCATCAACGTGCTGCGCGGCGAGATGAGTTGCGTCGGCCCTCGTCCGGTCGTTCCCGACGAACTCCGACGTTACGGCTCCTGTGCGATCGATTATCTGAAAACTCGACCGGGTCTAACCGGCCTGTGGCAGGTGACCGGCAGAGACGCAATGGATTATCCCAGTCGTGTCTCCATCGACAGCCGCTATGTGCGGGAATGGTCCCTGTGGGCCGATGTCGTCATTCTCGTCCGAACTGTCTTCGCCGTGATGAAATTCGACCAAGCGTCTTGAGTAAAGCGCATCGCAAATTCTTACCATCATGCATATCGTTGCCGCAAAAGATCACAGCGTGTCCTGGCGGCAAACAACGGCGAACAGCTCCGGCGCCGGGGCGCGACGAATGCGGCCGCGGACCATCATTGCTCGCGTGACATGCCACGGCGCCAGACGACGCCAAGGACGAGGCCGAGCAAGTAGGCGCACTGCAGAACGATTACGAGAAGCAGGATTGAAACTAGGCGGCTCCAATCAAACAAACTGCCGATGCCGCCTGCAACGACGCCGACAACGACAGTCACGGCGGTCATGATGATGAGCGCAGCCGCTTGAAAACGGAATCCCAGCAAAATGCCGACCACCCCGACCGCGACAAGGCACCAAAGCAAGGCGATCTCCTATGGTGTGGAAGACTCAAGTGCCGTACCTGAGTCTCCCACATCTGCGAATCCGTACCAACACCCAATCCGGCTGCACTGACTGGCCGACTGTCGATCAAGTGGCGGAAAATCGCTGCACCTCAGCCGCTTTGCACAAAAGGCGTAGGGCACCCTGTCCCAATGCCCCCCTTTCGCTCATTTCCTTGTCCACCTGCCGAGCCTACGCTGCTTGTGAAATAGGTAATGCGGAGATTCACCCGCCATGCGGCAGCATGCCAACAAGGCGCTGGACGTTGCGCGTCGGGGCAGGGCTGAGTCGGTGCGACTCCCTGGATAACGCGTTCGGTGTGACATCCATCTATGCTGCAGATATCCGTTCTTTTACTGATCGTGTCCATCTGGTTCCCTGGCGCCACGCGGATTGCCGGAACGGATGGCTCCCTATCTTTCTTGCTGGCTCTGTTTTGCGCCCTGGTAAGCATCGTTGCCTACGCCGAAACAGCAAGACGCCTCCATCGGGCCGAAGCGGCCTTGGCGACCGCAGTGCTGACGACATCTGCTTTCATCATCGTTCTGTCCCTGCTGTCGATGCTCTACGCAGACAATCCGACCAGGACAATGCGCGCGGTTTTCGCGCAGGTGTTCGGTTTCGCGATTATTCCAGCAGTCGCAGCGATTTCCACCAGACCAAAGGGTCTCGTGGCAATCGATAGGATAGTGATGACGATGATCATCATGAGTGTTGCGACATCCTGTTTTGTCGCAATCGGGCTGGGTGATGCGAGATTCGCCGATCGCGCGGAAGGCTATTTCAAGCACTCCAACCAACTCGGGATCGCTTTATCGGCTGCTCTGCCGCTTGTCGCCGCGAAGCTGGTCTCATCCCGCAGCCACCGCCTTCTCCTGTTGGGCTGCCTCGTAGCGGTGCTCCTGGGTTTGGTGAAATCGGGTTCAAAGACAAATTTCGTTCTCGGCGTTGCAGGCCTCGGAGCGTTCTTCGGAATATACAGCATCTATCTGGTTAGAAGAAAGCAGAGCCCAATAGCAGTAATCGTGGGTACGGTTACGGCTCCGATATTGCTGGAAGCGAGCCGGATGGCGTTGCAGTACCTCAATCCACGGGCTTACAATCTGCTCGCCCTTCAATTGTCCGGAGGCGAAGCCCATTCGGTCGTCTCGCGGCAGCGACTTTGGTCTATGTCAATAGACCTCGGCCTATCGCACCCGTTTATGGGCGTCGGCGCAGGGCAGCCGGTTGGCGATATCGCTCCCCATAGCCACAACCTGTTCATCGACGCCTTTAGAACACTGGGGATTCCCGGCGTCGCGTTGGTGTCAATAATGATACTCGTGGTCGTGGTATATGTTGTCAGCGCTGTCCTCAGTACATTGTTTGATAAGGACAGGGGGAACCATTCGACGGAAATTAATGTGATGGTGCTCGGAACATCGGTTTCCGTTTTCAACTACATCGCGGCAAACCAGATGAGCGATTCTTTCGGCCCATCAACAGCGGCCTTCTTTTGGCTGCCATTGGCTTTGCTCATCTTCTACCGCGGCAGGCAACGATCGATGCAGAGCGGGCTTGGTGAGAACCCAAAGCTGTGCGCGAGAATTGGGCCTCAGCTCTTTCAACATTGAGCTTCCGCCGTGTTCCTTTGTCTTCCTAAAATCAACTTTGCCAACCATATCCGATGATTCCGCACACAGCGAGCCACCTAGCGGCAGGTTTGCCGCCAAGCCTTGAAGCACGCGCGCTTCAAACAGACATTCGATTCGTGGAGTTTTTTGGTCTCCCTGGGATCGGAAAGACAACCGCTTCCACCCTGTTGGCGAACGACTTGCGACGGTGCGATCCGCCGGTAGGCGATGTGCGGATGGCGTGGGGGACAAGAGCGTTCATCGACCGCCAGATCTACAGGATCGGTATTGTTGCCCCAAGGCTCAAGGACCGCCAGTTTCGCTCGCTGCTCGCCAGAATTGCACGTTTTGTCATTGAAAGCAGGCAATCATCGGTTGTCGATGCAATCAGGGTTATCTGGAACCTTTCGGTTTTGGTTGCCTATATCCAGGCCGAGAGGCAAGGAAAGAATACTGTCATCATTATGGATCAGGGCCTTTTGCAGGGGTTCCTGTCCGTATTGCTCAAGAGCAAGCATCGGGAAACTTCGGAGAAGTGGTTTGATATCCTGCTCGCCATTGGCGTGCATGACATGGTTTTTGTCCATCTGCGCGGCGAGATCGGCCTAGCGCGAAATCGACTTCTGAAAAGGGGCGATCGGTCCTCGCGGATGCAAAGGGCATCTCCCGACTGCGACCGTCATCTCTGGCCGGCGGCGGATCGTGCTTGTCGCCAGATTGTGGCCGATCTTGAGAGGGGAATGCGAACGCAAGATCATGTCGGCGTGCTGGTGGCAGTCGACGTGGAAAGGTCGGCATTGCCCGAAAACGTCGCCGAAAGGGTTCTGGACGCCGTGCTTCTGGCCTGCCTCGAACGGCCTCGGCTGGGCGAATAGGCAGGTCAATGAGCACCACAATGAACCGCCGATCATTCATGGCCGTCGCCGGCCTGTACCCTGCAATCGCTCTGTTGCCGGGTTCGGGCCGAGCGCACGGGGAACAGACGCTGAAAGGCAAGGAATTCGTCCTGGCAGGTGCGTATGGCTTCGAACAGCAATCGATTAGGAACCTCCAGCCGGGAACGACAATCAACGCGCGAAATGCTTCCTTCACAGTTGCCAACAGCAGAAACAGCGATCCCAGCGCGATAATGGGCTGCGACGAGGGGCCATTGCCCGTCAATCGCTATCCGCTCGTCATCCGCAACTGCCCCGGCGTTCGCTTTGTCGGAGGGCGTTTCGATGGTCAGGTGCCGCTAGCGTCTGATTGGCGCGACACCTACTGCAACAGCGCGGCCCTGCTGGTCAGGGACGGAACCACCGACGCGACGATAGAGGGTGTCCGTGCGCGCCGCTGCTGGGACGGCATTCGTTTCGCCGAGCACGCCGACGGCTTTCGGCTAAAAGGCTGCTGGCTCAGCGAAATCAGGGACGATGCCGTGGAGAACGACTATCTCCTCAGCGGCATCGTTGAAGACTGCCTGTTCGACGGATGTTTCTCAGGGATCAGCCTGGATCCTGCGTCAAACGAACGGGACGGAACAGGCCAAACCGTGCGGATCGACAGATCTCTCATTCGTATGCACGCCTTTCTCTCCAAGGGCGAAGTCACACATCAGGCGCCGATCAAGGCTGTCGATCAGTCACCCAGATTGAGGATCACAGAATCGGTTTTTGCATTGGCTGCGGCCAACATGCGTGGATTTCGTCGCCTGGAAAGAACGTGGCGGCTGACCATTGAAAGTCGCGACAACGTGTTGCTGTGGCTGCCCGACGAGCCAATCCCCTCCGCGTTGCCGCCACCGCCGTCTGGTTTCAGACTTCTGTCGGGCGGCGACGCCCGCGGCTATTGGAACAAGGCCCATTCCCAGTGGATCGCGGCGCATCAGGACGTGGTCCGGTTTTCCGACGAAGTGCTGTGAGAGCTCGCAGCCCTCGGCAACGATTATTCCAACTGCGAAGGCATTTGGCGCCCGCCCATTGAATTCACCTGCTGGCAACAACAGCTTGGACCGTCACCGCGATGAATCAGCACGAGGCGATTGACAGAACCGTGGCATCAGGCCTCGCCGATTGGAATTCTGCGACGTTTGTGATCCAGGGGCGGTTGGTACGGGTCAGGGGGCAAAACATCCTGTTCAGCCCATCCCAGCAGGCTATTTTTGCCGTCAACGATACGGCTGCCGACATCTGGCGCTCTCTGGAAGAAGGCATGCCACCGCAAGCCATCTCGGTCGAGATGGCGCGCAGTGGCGTCGATAGGTTTCAGGCAAATAGGCATGTCGAGGCTGCGCTCGGGGATTGGCAACGGCTGAACTTGATACGGGCCTGCGCGCCTGTGTCTCCGTCAGCAACTCAGGAACTCGTGAGCCAGGTGGTCGCCGTTGCGGGCCTCAACATACGCATCGTCTATCCGGCAGCCTGCGCCTTTCCCGCGATCACCGTATTTCGGCACCTTGAGGTCAGAAGAGAGACTGTCGACGTTCTGCTCGAGGTAGTCGGGCACGGGGGGCGGGTCCATCTGTTGCGGGATGGTGAGTGGATTTTGTCCTGCTCCCTCGACGAACTACCCGTCATGCTGAAGGGGCAATTGCTGACCGAAGTTCTGGACCACGGCGCCTATGAACTTGCTCTCCATGCGGCAGCGCTTGTCAGAAATGAACGTATGGTCCTTCTTTGCGGCAACCCGGGCGCGGGCAAGACAACACTGACTTTGGCGTTGGTCCGTGCAGGATTCGGCTTTGCCGCTGATGATGTGACGTTGCTTGACTCTGGAGGGCATGGCGTCGGCCTTCCATTTGCCCCGGCAGTCAAGGCGGGCGCATGGCCGCTTCTGGCCGAATACTGCCCCGATCTCGATGACGCTCCAGTCTGCCGTCGCCCCGACCGCAGGCGTGTACGGTTTGCCGTACCCAAGGCGTTTGTTCCCTTGCCTCCTGCTCCCCTGCCCATCGGCTGTGTGGTCCTGCTCCGTCGAGGTCGCGACACGAAAGCTAGCCTGGAGCCGGTCGATCCTGCTCAGGCATTGCGCGGGCTGCTTAACGGAGCGCTTGCACCCGGCGGAGAGCTGAGCGGCACCGCGTTCGAAGCGTTGACCCAACTCATCGGATCGGCGGAAACCTATTGCCTGACCTATTCGAGGCTTGATGATGCGGTACAGCTTATCACGAAGGCGTGCCGATAATGAGCAGGGGGGGCGCGCTTGAGGCGTTGATCGCCGGACTTCGCGGCAGTCCGACTGACAAAGCCGACTGGCAGGCCGTGATTGCTTTGGCAAATCACACTCTGCTCACACCCGATTTGTTTTCCTCCCTCGCGCGTGCCGGACAAATCCACCAGCTCCCGCAGGACGTGCGTGAGTATCTTCGGTTCGTTCACGACTGCAATCGGGAACGGAATCTGCGTTTGCGTTCCCAATTGCGTGAAGCCGTTGCGGCCCTCAACGGCAGCGATATCGTTCCGCTCCTGCTCAAGGGTGCCATTCCCTTGTTCCTTTCACCGGCCGGCCGGATTCCCAGCAGGATGACGAGTGACCTTGATCTAGCTGTGAATCCGCGCCAAGAGACGGTCGCCAAAGCCTGTCTTGAAGAGCTTGGCTACGTCGATGTGGCGGGCGCTCGGGGCATGGCCCGCCAGCAGGACGCCGGAATGCTGGAGCTCCGGTCGAGCCGAGCGAACGGCTGTCACCCCCCCAAGCTTGTTCAGCGAGACCGCCTTCGGGTGAAAATTCCTACCGCTCAGTCCCGCGCCATGCACTGGATGGTGCACGACCTTCTCAAGGAGGGAGATTACTGGCGCGGAAGGATAGATCTCAGGCACCTTCATGATCTGGCACGATTGGCGGAAAGCGATGACGTGGATTGGACGTCACTGCAGCGATCCATGTCGGATGGAACCGCCCGTAATGCGCTCGACACTCAGCTCCTGGCCATGCATCATTTCTTTGGAACCAAAATCCCGGCAAAATGTGCACAACGCCGGATGGTCCGCTTCCAGCATTGGAGGCGCATCTTCACGGCGACCCACCCCATCATCGGCGCCCCGCTGCGCCTGGCCGGCAATTTGATGTGGGGCACATGGCGGTTTTCACTCGCCTACGGCTTGGCGCGACGTGGGCCGTCGGACTTCTTTCGTCGCATTGCTCGCACGCTTTTCAAACCTCACACCAAAATCTAAGCCTTTTGGAGAACTAGTGCCGCAGGGTCACAAAGCATAAGTTCAGATCTGTAAATTTGAGACGGTTGTGGAGAGGTTTGACATGTCAACTGAAAGCACAAAAAGCTCAGAACGGATTCAGGAGACCTTGGTCTCGGAGGCCCAAGCTCGCCGCGACTTTCTCAAGAAGGCGGGGCGTTTTGCGGCGGTTACGCCGCCGGCCGTGACGCTTTTGCTCGGCACAAGCTTGAACTCCAAGGCGATTGCAAAATCGGGCGGATCACGCCCAGGCAATGGTTGGGGAGACAAGAACCACATCCACTCCGGTCCTCCCGGGCAGGCGTAAGCTCTTCGAGCATCATGGTCGCTGAAAACAGCGTTGTGAGAACGTAAGCCTGTCATTTGAAAAGCCCGGGCCCACGGCGGGGACCCCCAAAAAGGCGCACGGGGGGGGGGGTGTGTTTTTGGGGGGGCGCGGGGGGCCCGACAT